>JAGBXH010000070.1 GCA_017629395.1 Clostridia bacterium
ACGTGGTGCGCGATGGTCGCGTTTTCCTGGTCGGAATAATTCTCAAGGCCAAAGAAACGCTCTGCCTTCTTGGCACCTCTGGGAGTCAGAATGGCATTGTTTGCCTTTTCGTCCACAATGTAGTCCGCCTCAATATCGTCGTGCTGCTCCTTGGAGTCCAGCTCCTTGGTCACGTGCTTGATCAGCGTCTTGACAAAAGCGTCTGCCTTTTCATACAGATCGGTGGGCTTGTCACCCGCACCCGAAATGATCAGAGGGGTACGCGCTTCGTCGATCAGAATAGAGTCCACCTCGTCCACAATGGCGAACGCATGTCCGCGCTGTACCATGTTTGCCTTGTAAACCACCATGTTGTCACGCAGGTAGTCAAAGCCGTATTCGTTATTGGTGCCGTACGTAATATCGGCAGCGTATGCCGCTCTCTTTTCTTCATTGGTCTCGCCATGCACGACAAGTCCGGTGGTCAGTCCCATAAAACCGTACACGCGGCTCATTTCCTCGCAGCCGTAGCGTGCAAGGTAGTCGTTGACCGTGACGATATGCACGCCCTTGCCGGTCAGCGCGTTGAGGTATGCGGGCATGGTAGCCACCAGGGTCTTACCTTCACCCGTTTTCATTTCGGCAATTCTGCCCTGGTGCAGCACGATGCCGCCCAGCAGCTGCACGTAGAAGGGACGCTTGCCAAGCACGCGGTCGTCCGCCTCACGAATGGCGGCAAATGCATCGGGCAGGATATCGTCCAGCGTCTCGCCTGCAGCAAGTCTTCCCTTGAGAATTGCGGTCATGCCTCTGAGCTCCTCATCGGACATTGCCGCATACTTGGGAGCCAAGGATTCAATGTAATCTGCGGTTTTTCTGATCGCCTTGAGCTGTCTGTCGCTGTAGGTGCCGAAGATCTTTGTAATAAGGCTCATATATATTCCTCCAAAACACATAGTTTCGCATTATATTCCCCTTATTATATACTATAATTTCATGTAATAGATAAAATATTTGTAAATTTTCAAAGAATACTTGAAAATTCGGGCAAAAATCGCTATAATAGTGGCATGACAACGAAAGGAAATTCCCCTTCATGAAGCACATACACATCGTTCTCCACCAGCCCGAGATCCCGCAGAATACGGGCAACATTGCGCGCACCTGCGCGGCTACGGGTGCGTCGCTGCACCTCATTCGCCCCATGGGCTTTACCGTGACCGATAAGCACTTAAAGCGCGCGGGACTTGACTACTGGGACAAGCTGGATATTACCTACTACGACGGATTGGATGATTTTTATGACAAGCATCCCGACGCCAAGGTCTATTATTTCTCCACCAAGGCAAAATACAACTACGCCGAGATCGAATACCCCGACGAGGTATTTTTGATGTTCGGCAAGGAAACCAAGGGGCTGCCCGAGGAATTGCTTGCCGCACACCCCGACGATTGCGTGCGCATTCCCATGCGCCCCACGCTGCGTTCGCTCAACCTCTCCAACTCGGTCGCCATTGCGGTGTACGAGGTGCTGCGCCAGGACGATTTTGCACAGCTGCAGACCGAGGGCGAGCTGACGCAATTCACCTGGGGAGACAGACAGGTATAAGCTTTTCGTAGGGCGGGGCTTGCTACCGCAATGCACCACCAAAGAAAAAAAGCTTTAAGACGGGAAGCTTCACCGTATGGTGCCCCTTTTCCCGCGGGCGTTCCGCTTCACTGCGTTCTCGCTCCACTGCGGGTCCTCTTCCCCGTAGGGGACGCCTTATCGAACTTGCCCGCAGCGGTTGGGCGTATTAGACGGATAGCAGGTTACAGTTCCCCCTAACGGACAAGCAAACAGGGCGGATGCGCGTTACAAAGGCGTCCCCTACGGGGAAGAGGACCCGCAGCGAAGCAGAGCACGGCGGCGCGAGCGTCCGCGGGAAAAGGGGCACCACACGGACATGCTCCCCGCGGCGGATGCGCATTGCAAAATCACCGGGTTCTCTTAACCCAAAAGATCAAAAATCAATCATAAGGAGGCAGTTATGGGAGCTTGGGGTGTAGGAATCACATCAAATGATGCAGCGCAGGATTTGAAAAAGGAATTTCAAGCGGCGTTTTCTTACTATGACGTAGAGACCGCGCTTGTAAAAATTGATGCGTACGTCAGAGCCGACGGATATGACGAATCGGACGAGAGCGATTGGTGCGACTACTATTATTCACTTGCCAACTTTATGTGGAAAAAAGGCATCCTTACAGATAAGGTCAGAGACATGGCTGTTCATATGATCGACACCGGATTCGGTCTTGAAATATGGGCAGACGAGGGCGAGAAAACGCTTAACAAAAGAAAAAAGGCACTTGCAGAGTTCAGAGAAATGCTGCTGTCTCCACAACCTGCCAAGAAGAAGATCAAGGTGGATTTGTTCCTTAACTCCGTATTCGACGTTGGTGACTACGTTGCCTTTCAGCTCCAAACAAAGGATAAAAGTTATTTGGCGAAAGAAAGCAGTTTTGACGAAGAAACTTTTCGGTCAATGGACGGAAAGTACGTTGTAATCCGAAAGGTACAAGACCATATATCGTACAGATCAAGGATGGTTCCCGAGGTTGCCGACCATTGGATCGTATATCAGCTTTACTCTGAGTTCTTTGATGAAATCCCCGATATGTCTCAACTGAAAAACGATAATTGGGCATATAAGGAAGGACGCATTGCTTATGACGATCCTCCCGATAAAAAAAGCTATTATTTTTATTGCGAAAGCGCGCTTTTCTATTTCAAGAAAAGAGGATATAAGGTGATTGGCAACAACAAAAAAGGTATAGATGAAAACATAAATGCCAATAGAATGGCTCACCATAACACGTTGGGAATATCCTCTTGCCATTATAACGGTGATACGTATATGATAGACAGCATTTTGAAAACGAAAGCAAGTAAGAAACCGAAACGGTTATTTCCGTTCAAATTATGGTGATGCAATATGCATCCAAACAACGCATAAAACGGATAAAGGATCAAAATGGATAATAAAAACACACAAAAACAAAAGGTCTGCGTCGCCATGAGCGGCGGCGTGGACAGCGCGGTGACTGCCCTGCTCTGTATAGAGGCAGGCTACGATGCCGCAGGCTGCACCATGAAGCTGTACAGGCCTCCCGTCAACGATCCCTCAGGACGCGTTTGCGGCTCAGACAAGGACGTGGACGACGCGCGTGCGGTATGCGAGCACCTCGGCAGTGCGCACTCGGTGCTTGATTTCGGTGCGCGCTTTGCAGATACCGTCATCCGCGATTTTATTGACGAATACCAAAGCTGCCGCACGCCCAATCCCTG
>JAGBXH010000071.1 GCA_017629395.1 Clostridia bacterium
CACGAACGAATGTCCGCAACCGTCACATACCTTGGGGTTCAGCGGCAGTATCTTGCCGCAATCGGGGCATTTGGTTGCCACCGTCGCACCGCAGCTAAGGCAGTACGTTTTATTCGCAGGTATGCTTTTGCCGCACCTGGGACAGAGTTTGGTCTGTTCCATGCGCTCTCTCCTTTACTCAGACAGAAGCCTTGGTATCTCTTTTGCCCTTGTAAGGCACCTCGGTGGTGCGCAAAATCTCACCCAGCACGTCGTTTGCCGTGATGTGGTTAAGCTTTGCCTCCTGCTTGAGCATCAGACGGTGGCTGATCGCGGAGCGGAAGATTGCCGCAATATCATCGGGCAGCACGTAATCTCTGCCACGCAGGAATGCATATGCACGAACCAGATGCATCAGCGCAACGGTTGCACGGGGAGACGCGCCAAGAGCGAGCGAGGGATGCTTTCTGGTAGCACAGATCAGGTCAACCATGTACTTATACAGCTCGTCGTTGATCTCCACCTTGGTGACCAGCTCGCGAATCGCCTTGATCTCGTCAACGCTCAGCACCGCATTGACCTGTTCAAGGGGACTGTGATCGCGGCGCGCCTTGATGATGTTGATCTCCTCCTGCGCGTTGGGATAGCCCATGAAAATCTTGAGCGCAAAACGGTCCAGCTGTGCCTCGGGCAGCGGATAAGTACCGACGTAGCCCGTGGGGTTCTGGGTCGCGATAACCATAAAGGGATCCGGCACAGCCATGGTCTCGCCGTCAACGGAAACCTTATTTTCTTCCATTGCTTCCAAGAGCGCGGACTGCGTCTTAGGGCTGGCACGGTTGATCTCGTCTGCCAAAAGCAGATTACACATGACAAGACCCGTGCGGAACTCAAACTCTTCCTTTTGTCTGTTATAGATGTGGAAACCGGTGATGTCGGAAGCCATAACGTCAGGGGTGAACTGTGCACGCTTGAAGGAAAGACCGGTGGTCTTCGCCAGAGCAGAAGCCAGAGTCGTCTTACCGGTGCCGGGAACGTCCTCGATGAGCACGTGAGAACCGGAGAGCATGGCGGTCATGAGCATGATGATCTCGTTTCTCTTACCGACGATGACCTTCTCTACCTCGGCAATGGCGGCCATGATCTTGCCGTGTGCCTCTTGCATTTCGGGGGACATGGTGGGAGTGTTGTTTTGGCTTTCGGTGTTCATAATTCGTGTACTTCCTTTCAAAAGCTATATGAAGTCATTATAACACATTTTGCCCATACTTTTCAAGGGCTTTGGGGGCAGGTTGCACAATTTCTACATGCAAAGAAAAAAATTTACAATTTGCGCAACCGCCAAGCAAGGCAAAATGCGCGGAAAATCCGACAATAAGAACGAAAAAGAGGCTGCCCGTGCAACCTCTTTTTATGATGGTCTATGCTGCCTATCTCGGCTTTTTTGTGATCACTTCACCGTCAAAGCGTACGTAAATGACGGAATCCGAGCCAAGCTCGACCGCGATCTCATGCCCGTCCACGTATGCGCACAGCTCATGCGGCTGGCAGTACCTTCCCGCGTCCACGGTATCGTACACCATTCTGTTAACCGCGAGCTCACAGAATCTGCCCTGGCTGCGATAGCAAACGGCATATCCCTGCACATCACACGCCAGCAGCACCTTGCTTTTGGCGCCGTAATCCATCGGGTGCAGAACGGGGGAAGGAGCAAGCGCGGCGGCCTCTGCCTCGGCTTTTTTGCCGAAAGGCTGTACCGTCTCCCCCGACCATTCCATATATTTCAATCGAAAATGCGCCACGATGCCCATAATCATCACAACCAGCATCAACGCATGCATCACAAGCTCGGTCACTACGTTCAGCGACAAGCCAAGGAAGGATATCACAAACACGCAATCCAGCGCCATGAACGCACAGCCTGCGATCAGCGCCCATGCGTGCTTTTTGGAAAGTGCCCAGCACACCAACAAGACAACAACCGCTATCAAAGCGCATACGACGTATAAGTATATGGTGTCCTGATGCAAAAAATCCTCAGCAGTCATGCCGAAATACGCCTCGTAATCGCAGGGCGCATACAGCTTCCCCGTCCAGAACAGGCCATCCAGCATCAAGCCGTACGGAAGCACAAAGGCAACGCGTGAATAAAACACCGCGTGGTCAACAAGCATAAATGCGGCGTTGAGCCCCCCGAACACGGTAGCGATCAGCAAAACAAGGCGCGCTAAGCGGTATCTGTATCGCAGCATCTCAGCTTTTTTGGTGCTGCCCGCACCTGCGGTAATCTTTCCCATATTGACCTCCTGAATGTTTTTCTTTCATTTTATCACACGCCCCGCGCTTTGTCAAGCAAGCGTCGGGCATCTACCTATATAGACGCATTTTTTCGCCAAAAGTGTACGATTTTTCTAAAATTTTGTAAAAACATTTTTTCACCTGCTCCAAGCGATTGACAATGCAGAAAAAATATATTAAAATAGAAGCAACGACATCACTCTCAAGGAGGCACATCATGAAAATCGGCGTTTGCGCACCGCCCCAATACTGGGCTGCGGCAAAAGAACTTGGATACGACCACGTGGAATGGAACTTTTCGGTGATTGCAAGTTACACCGAGGAGCAAATGACGGAATACCTTGCGCAAAAGGACGCGCTGGGACTTGACATCCCCTGTTGCAACGGCTTTTTCCCCGGCGGCTTTGTCATGTTTGGCGAAAACCGCGAGGAGATTGAGGCTTGGGCACGCAACTATGCGCGCGCAGGCTTTGCGCGCGCGGCAAAATTCGGCGCGAACGTGGCTGTCATGGGCTCGGGATATGCACGCAACGTGCCCGAGGGTATGGACGCAGCCGAAGCAAAGGAGCGTTTTGCAGCCTTGATGCGCATCCTTGGCGAGGAAGGCGAAAAGTACGGCGTGCGCGTTGCCATTGAGCCTCTGCAAAAAAAGGAGACCAACTTCTTACACACCTTGGAAGAGGGAGCACAGATCTGCGCGATGGTCAACCACCCCAACGTGGGTCTGACGCTGGACATCTTCCACTTCTGGGCAGGCGGCGAGCCGCTTGAAAACATTGCAAAATACAAGCAATACGTCTTCCACGCGCACCTGGCGCGCCCCGCGGCAGACCGCAAAGCACCCACCGAGGCGGACGCCGACATGTGCTTTGTGTACAGAGACGCTATGCGCGCGATCGGCTATGACGACAAGATCTCGCTGGAGCCCGTCTACGGTGATTTTATCGCCGACATTACCGGTGCTTACGAGGTCATGAAGCACTTCAGATAATCCAAGACGGAGGCCGCTATGGAAAATTTCGTATATCCCGAAATGCTCAAGGTCACCAAATATGAAACCTATGGTACGCTGCCCGATCTTTTCCAATTTGACGACGGCACGCGCATGACGTGCCCCGCAGAATGGGAAGCTCGTCGCGCAGAGATCTACAAGCAGGCAGTTGAGCTGCAATACGGCACGCAGCCGCCCGCTCCCGAGGTATTTGAATACGAGACGCTTTAC
>JAGBXH010000072.1 GCA_017629395.1 Clostridia bacterium
CATAAGGCGCAAGGCTCTTGCGACGATAATCAAAATTGCCGTCAGCAAAATGCCTGCGAATAATTTTTTATTCTTCTTTATTGTATTTATCACACCGTCACCTCCACTTCTTGGTATACTTATTCATAATATTATATCACATTTTTATGAATAATTCAATACGTGTGGAGCTTTTCCTCGGCTGGAGTGAGACTAAACTTTAGAAAACGAAAAGGCGGTATGATTTCTCATGCCGCACTGGTTTCATTGTTTCAATTATTCTCCCCCAAGCTATCAAGCATGAGTCTTGCTCCAAGCTTGAAGGCAAAAGGTTCAGAGTCCTGTCACTTCGACCAAAAGCAAAAGAGGGGAATGAGAGTTTCCCTCTTTTGTTCTTTGAGTGGTGTTGTTTTGAACTGATGCTTCAAATGTTACTTATTTGAAAATTGTCGTGGCTGTGTGTTGAAAAGAGAGCGAATTTATATTATAATAAATAGTTGAGATTGTTTTCCAAAACATGAAAAGGGAGAAGAGCATGATGCAAAAAAAGTGGGACGTTTATGTATACGGTGACGTCAATATTGACCTTGTCGTGCCGGGTGTGGAGAGTCTGCCGCCCTTCGGCTCGGAGGTGGACGTGCCGACCATGGAGACCTTCGTAGGGGGCGGTGCTGCGCTGTTTACGCTGGGTCTTGCAAAGCTGGGCTTAACGCCGGTATTTCAGGGCAGTGTTGGCAAGGATATGTACGGAGCGTACATTCGCAAGCTGTTTTGCGATCTGGGTGTGGATGATAGCCTGCTTTTGGACAGCGATACCAAAAAGACGGGTATTTCCATCAGCTTTACCACGCAGAAGGATCGCTGCTTTTTGACCTATCGCGGAACCAACGAGGGAATTTCGCTGGAGCATATGGATCTTGCGCAGCTGCCCTATGCCAAGCACGTGCACGTCACGGGCTACGAGGGGCTTTCCAACCATGCGCAGTATCTGGAGGTGCTGACCAAGATCCGCGAGATGGGGAACGTGACTGTTTCCTTTGACGTGGGCTGGGATACCACGGGCGTGTGGTACGAGGGCATTTACGACCTGCTTCCCTTGATCGACGTGCTGTTCATGAACGAGACCGAGTGCATGCATTATACGCGCTGCGAGGACGTCGAAGAGGGGGCGCGCAAGCTTGCCGAAAAGGCGGGCATGGCGGTCATTAAGCTGGGCAAGAAGGGTGCGCTTGCCGTCAAGGACGGTAAGGTGTACAGAGCACCTACCTATAAGGTCAAGGTCATGGATACCACGGGCGCGGGGGATTCCTTCAACGCGGGCTTTGTGTATGGATATTTGAGCGGCATGGACGTTGAGCAGAGCCTGAAGCGCGGCAACGGCTGCGGCTCGCTGTCCGCATCCGCACTCGGCGGCAATACGGGTTTTCCGTTCCGTGAGCAGCTTGAGAGCTGGATTTGCACGGCACAGCCTGAAATTTGATGAAGCTATATTACCATAAAAATCGGAGGATGATACATATATGAAAATCGGTGTAATCGGCGGCGCAGGTGTGCGCACGGTCATCTTTATCAACGGACTTTTGAAGCGTTATAAAAAGCTCGACATTGACGAGGTCGTGCTGTATGATATTGACCATGAAAAGCTTGCCATCATCGGCAAGCTGTGCCGTCACGTGGTGGCACGCGAGGGCAAGGATCTTGTGGTGCGCGAGGTATACGATGCAGTAGACGCCATTAAGGGCATGGACTATATCGTGACCACTCTGCGCGTGGGCGGCGATCACTCCCGCGTGGTGGATGAGGGCGTGGCACTCGGCAACGGCGTCATCGGGCAGGAAACTACGGGTGTGGGCGGCTTTTCCATGGCTGTGCGCACCATTCCCGTGCTGCTTGAGTACTGCGCGCTGATCGAGAAGCACGCACCCGAAGCGTGGATCTTTAACTTTACCAACCCCTCGGGACTTGTCACGCAGGCGTTGCACAATGCGGGCTATCACCGCATTATCGGCATCTGCGATGCGCCCAGCAGCTTGAAGTACCGCATGGCGCAAAAGCTGGGTGTTGCCGAGGAGGATATGTACGTGGAGTTCTTCGGTCTTAACCACCTGTCCTGGATCAAGAGCGTGCAGGTGCACGGGGAAGAGATCATGCCCCGATTGATCGAGGACGAGGATTTCATGTCCTCCATTCAGGAGCTGGAGATCTTTGACCGCGACGTGGTGCGCATGACGGGCATGATCCCCAACGAATACCTTTACTACTACTATCACCGCGAAAAGGCACTTGCCAACATCAATAAATCGGATATGACCCGCGGTCAGACCATTGAAAAGGTCAATATCCAAATGTTCAAGGAGCTGCGCGCAATGGATATCGACGCAGATCCCGAGGAGGCACTGCAGATCTTCCTTTACTACATGCAGCTGCGCGAGAACAGCTACATGTCCATTGAGTCCGGCTCTGCAAACCGCCCCATGCTGGAAAAGGGAAGCCTGCCCGTGCCCGAGGGTATGGGATATGCGGGCGTGATGCTGGATTGCATTGAGGGCATGCAGAGCGAGAGCGGCAGAACTCTGGTGCTCAGCGTGCTCAACGAGGGCAGCATTCCGTTCCTTGCGGATGACGACGTGGTTGA
>JAGBXH010000073.1 GCA_017629395.1 Clostridia bacterium
AAAATCAGGCAGCAGGATATCGGCGGGAGTAAAGCTGTATTTCATATATAAATCCTCCTTGCAGGGTCTTGCGTTTCTGCTTCTATTTTACATGATTTTGCGCACAAAATCAAGACGTGTGCAAAATATTTACACTTGCCGTCCCCGCATTTTCGCGCAAAAATGCCATCTGCTGCCAAAAACTTGCAGCAAGCTCTTGACAGAATATGCGTTTACACATATAATATAATATGGCAGATTGGTTTTGTCTGTCCCTAAAATCTATTTTTCAGGAGTTATCCCATGTCGATCAAAGTTGTGAAATTCGGCGGCTCGTCACTGGCTGACGCCGAACACTTCAGAAAGGTTGCTGCCATTGTCAAGGCAGATCCCGCACGCAGATACGTTGTTCCCTCCGCGCCCGGCAAGCGCTTCTCCGATGACATTAAGGTCACGGACATGCTCTACACCTGCTATCAGATGATCAGAGAAAAGAAGAGCATGCAGGAGGTTGACGAATACTATAAAAATATCATCGAACGCTACGACAGCATCATTCGCGAGCTGGGCTTGGATTTTGATCTGTCGGGTGAATACGAATACATTAAAAACGCCATGCTGCACCGCCCCGGCAGAGACTTTGTGGCAAGCCGCGGCGAATACCTCTCGGGGCTTATCCTTGCAAAGTATCTGGGCTTCCCCTTCATTGATGCCGAAAACGTCATCTTCTTTAAGGAAAACGGCGCATTTGACCAGGAAAAGACCGACCGCGTGCTGTCCGCAGAGCTGGCACAGTACCGCCACGCCGTCATTCCCGGCTTTTACGGCTGCGCTGCAAACGGCACCGTCAAGACCTTCTCGCGCGGCGGCTCGGATATCACGGGCTCTATCGTAGCGCGCGCTGCAGGTGCAACGCTTTACGAAAACTGGACCGACGTTTCCGGTTTCTTAATGGCTGACCCTCGCATCGTCAAGGATCCCGCCACCATTGAAACCATTACCTACCGCGAGCTGCGTGAGCTTTCCTACATGGGCGCGACCGTACTGCACGAGGACGCTGTGTTCCCCGTGCGCTCCGCAGGTATTCCCATCAATATCCGCAACACCAACCGCCCCGAGGATCAGGGTACCATGATCGTATCCTCCACCACGCACTACGACACCGAGCGCGTGATCACGGGCATTGCGGGCAAAAAGGAATTTTCGGTTATCAACATTGAAAAGGATATGATGAACGCCGAGGTCGGCTTTGGACGCAAGGTGCTTGAGATCCTGGAAGAAAACGGCATTTCCTTTGAGCACCTGCCCTCCGGCATTGACACCATGTCGGTCGTTACCGCAACCGCTGCCCTGGAGGGCAAGCGCGAGCGCATCCTGCAGGCGATCTGCCGCACGGTATCTCCCGACAGCGTGACCATTGAGGACGATATGGCTCTGGTTGCCGTTGTTGGACGCGGTATGGTCAAGGCAAAGGGTACGGCTGCACGCGTATTTGACGCGCTTGCCTCCAAGGGCATCAACATCCGCATGATCGACCAGGGCTCCTCCGAGCTTAACATCATCGTGGGTATTGCGGACGACGAGTACACCGACGCTATCCGTGCCATTTACGAGGAATTCGTGCATTGATTTCATAAAAGGACAGTCGAGGACGCCTGTCCCTACAAAAAAACATCCCGCAAGCCGTGGCTTGCGGGATGTTTTCATTTTTAAGGATGTGCTTCCTCGTAGGTCCAGCTACGGAAGTCCTCGGGAGTGTGGACTGCATCGGGATCGGTGTAGTCGATGAAGTAGATGTCCTTAAAGGTGTTTCCGCTCTCATCAAAGTCATCAATGTTGTCAACCCAGTCGTTTGCGTTAAAGAATACGCTGACAAACTTTCTGGGCATATCTGCGGTGTAGGAATCAGACTGGCAGTAGGAGAAGGTCATTTCAACGTTCTCTACGTGGCAGTTGGTAAAGGAATCTGCGCTCACGTTACCGGAAGCATCATAACCAACAAAGCCTGCAAGGTTGTGGAAGCCGCTCATCTTAGCGTTCTTGACCGTGCAATTGGTGAATTCGGGCGTACCTGCGAACACACCACCGATAAATCCTGCAACACGGAAGGAAATGGGATGACCACCGTTTGCGGGATCCTGATTGGTGTAATCCAACCAACCGTTGAGCTCAACGTTGGAAACGTGGCAGTTTTCAAAGGTCACCCATGCGTTGCCGTACATGTTACCGACAAATACGCCGACGTGACGCTCCCAAGCCTCGATCTTGACACTGTCAAAGTTGAGGTTCTTGAATTCCAGATCGTACTCAGCATTCTGGATAAAGCCAAAGCCGTAAGGATAGAAGTGCGCAGCATCCTCCAAGGGCTCGTCGGTGCCTGCAATGGTCATGTTCTTGATGGTATGGCCGTTACCCTCAAAGGTCACGCAATCCAAAAATGCGCCGTCAATCGGGATCCAATTGTAGCCTGCAAGGTCGATATCAGAGGTGAAGTTAACGGTTACCTCAAAGTAATCGGTGCCTTCCTCGATAATGGTGTTTGCCCATGCGATCAGCTCCTCTGCGGTGCCGATGTTGATTGCGCCCTCAACAGGTGCGCTGGTGTTATTGGTGGTGACTTCCTCGGTGGTAGGCTCCTCGGTAGGAGCTTCGGTGGTTTCCTCAGTGGTGGGTGCCTCGGTTACCTGCTCGGTGGGAGCATCAGTCTCGGCTGCGGTGGTGTCGGCAGGCTTATCGCCATTGTCGCACGCAACCATAGCTGCGAGTATGGACAGGCACAAAAGTGCTGCCAGAATCAGGGAAAGCTGTCTTTTCATAAAATCCTCCATAGTTGTATTTGGGGTCTGTGATATTATCATAACACATCCGTATTTTTTTGTCAACAGCAATCTTGACAGTCGTCACAAATTCATCCCGAGATTTCCTCAACATTCTTGACAAAGTGTACTGTGTAGGGTATAATAAAAGTACCGATTATTAACAAAAAGGAGCTGTATTTATGGCAATTTTAGCGCAGACACCCCCTATGGGCTTTAATACCTGGAACACCTTTGGCGCAAACATTAACGAGCAGATGATGCTGGAGATCACCGATATGATCGTGGAGCAGGGCTACCGCGACGCAGGCTACGAATACGTGGTCATTGACGACTGCTGGTCCTTGCGCGAGCGCGACGAGGACGGCAATTTGGTACCCGATCCCGAGAAATTCCCCCACGGTATGAAGTACGTTGCCGACTACGTGCACTCTAAGGGGCTCAAGTTCGGTATGTACTCCTGTGCCGGCACGCGCACCTGCGCAGGCTTCCCCGGCTCCTTTGACCACGAATACCAGGATGCTCGCCTGTTTGCTTCCTGGGGCGTGGATTTCTTAAAGTACGATTACTGCTACTTCCCCGCTAACGGTGACTGCAAGAACCGCTATCTGACCATGGCGCAGGCTCTGCGCGCTTCGGGCAGAGATATTTTGTTCTCCGCCTGCAACTGGGGCTGGCACGAGCCTTGGAACTGGATGCGCAGCATCGGTGCGCACATGTACCGCTCCACCGGTGACATCTGGGATAACTTCCCCTCCACCTCGGGCATTATGAAAAGCCAGATGGATAAGTTCAACGCCAATGCGGCAGGCTGCTTTAACGATATGGATATGCTGACCGTCGGCATGAACGGTCAGGGCAACGTGGGCGACCCGAACTGCAATACCTATACCGAATACGAAACGCAGTTTGCTTACTGGTGCTTCTGCGGCGCGCCCTTGATGATGGGTGCGGATATCCGCAAGGTTGGCGAAGAATACCGCACGCTGCTGCAGCACAAAGGGCTGATCGCGCTCGATCAGGATGCGGAGTGCCGTCCCGCTTTGATGCTCAAGGAATGGAACGGCTGCAATACCTTCGTCCGCCATTTGGCTGACGGCGAGTTTGCCATTGGCGTATTCAACTTCCACGAAAACGATCAGTACGCTGTGGTGATGTTCTCCGATCTGGGCGTGCCCGTCGGCTCGGGCGTAAAGCTTGCGCTGACCGACGTAATGACGGGCGAGCAGCTCGCTCCCAGACGCGATGATCTCATGGCAGAGGTCAAGGGACACCACTTCCGCATCTGGCGCGCAAAATTCGTTGACTGATTTTCATGGACACCACGAAACACGGTCGCCCCATTGCTGCGGGGCGGGCTGCCGACGCTTACTGTGCAGAGTGCGACGCGCCCATGAGCGGTGACGAGGCTGCGCTCAACTATAAGCTGATTGACAAAAAGACCACCCGATTTCTCTGCCCTCTCTGCCTTGGCAAAAAAATGGGAGAGACCCCCGAGCATTTACACAAAATGATCACACTGTTCCGCAAGCAGGGGTGCACGCTGTTTTCCCCCTGGAAAGAGGACTGAACACTATAATTTGAATAAGGAGAAACGATATGAAGCCTATTAACAAATACATTGACCACACCAACTTAAAGCCCTTTGCAACCGCTGCTGATATTGAAAAGCTGTGCGCAGAGGCAGCAGAGCACCATTTTGCATCTGTCTGCGTCAACCCCGCGGACGTAGCTCTTGCGCACAGCCTTCTCAAGGACACCGACGTTATGACCTGCACGGTCATCGGCTTCCCTCTTGGCAAGAACGTGACTGCCATTAAGGTGGAAGAAACCAAGGCTGCTTACCGCGACGGCTGTGACGAATTTGACATGGTTATCAACGTTGGCAAGCTCAAGGATCGCGACCTTGATTACGTTTGCGCAGACATTGCCGCCGTGGTGGCTGCCGCGCAGGGTAAGACGGTCAAGGTCATTATTGAAACCGGACTTTTAACCGACGAGGAAATCGCCATTGCAACGCAGCTTTCCTGCCGCGCAGGCGCACACTTTGTCAAGACCTGCACGGGCGTCAACCCCGGTGCTGCTACGGTAGATGCGATTGCCATTATGAAGGCAAACAAGACCGAGAACGTGTGCATCAAGGCGTCCGGCGGCGTCAAGACCTACGAGGCGGCGCTTGCCATGATTGCGGCGGGTGCTGACAGAATCGGTACCTCCTCGGGCATCGCCATCGTTTCCGGCGGCGTGGGTACGAGTGACTATTGATACTCTCTGTAAAGGAGTACGCATATGGAAAACGATCCTCACTATTTAGCACAAGAAGAAGACCACAAGATACTGGATGAAAACGTGTTCTATATTGAGAACGAATACATCAAATTCGGTATCAATACCGCACTTGGCGGCACGGTCACCTATCTTGCCGAGCACGGCAAAAACAATTTGATCAACAGCTCCGACTGGGGCAGACAGGTGCAGCTTTCCTTTTATTCCGGTCCTGTTCCCTATCACCCCGAGGGCACGGAAATGGGAAAGAACTGGACGCACACCGGCTGGAATCCCATTCAAACGGGCGATTGCTTCTTTAATCGTGCCAAGCTGGTGGACTACAAGGTGGAAGGAAATTCGCTGTACGTCAAGTGCATTCCCATGCAGTGGGCACTCAACAACGTCCCCGGTGACTGCACCTTTGAGCTTTGGTATACGCTGGACGACAAAACCGTGAACGTGACCGCACGACTCAATAACAACCGCTCCGATAAGACGCAATACCGCGCTTGCGGTCAGGAGCTTCCCGCTGTTTACACCAATGGCGAATACTAC
>JAGBXH010000074.1 GCA_017629395.1 Clostridia bacterium
GAGGCTATGTCCATTTCCGATATGATCGTAGACATGAAGCTTGGCGTGGTACAGCAGATCGGTGCTCCGCAGGAGGTGTACGATGATCCCGCAAACCTGTTCGTTGCAAAGTTCCTCGGCACTCCTCCCATCAACGTATTCAAGGGAAGAGTACAGGGTGAGAAGCTGCTGCTTGGCGAAAATGCTGTGCTGGACGTTCCCGGTGTTGCTGATCGTGAGGTATTTGTGGGCATTCGTCCCGAGGGCTTTGTTCCCGAGGAGAACGGTCCGTTTGTTTGCGATCTGAAGAACGTTGAGGTGATGGGTCGTGACATGAGCGTGGTTTGCGAGCATTCCTCCTCCGTCAACCCCTTGGTTCGTGCCATCATCAACTCCGATTATAAGGTAGATTTCTCCAATTCGACCATCGCATACTCGCTCAAGCCTCACAAGGTATTCCTGTTTGACGCTGAGACCGAGGAAAGAATTCGCTTCTGATAGGAGGGTATCATGGTTGACAGTAAACAACAATGGAAAGCGTGGCTCTATCTGCTTCCCGCGATCATTCTGTTGCTGATCTTTACCGCATGGCCGATCGTTAACACTCTGCGCATGGCGTTTACCGTCCGTTGGGACCCTGATATGCCCGTGGAGTTTGAGATCATTGAAGAGACCGTTACCATTTGGGATGAAAACGGTGAAGAGGTTGAGGTCGTTAACAGAATAGAGAAGCCGGTCAAGTTCGGCGGCTATGCTACCTATAAAATTTCCGAGAGCATCAGCGGAGATTACGATTATGAATTCGGTCTTGCAAACTTCAAGGCGGTAATCAATTACGACGGATTCTGGCTGATCATGAAGAACACGGTGCTGCTTTGCGTGCTGACCGTGCCGCTCTCTACCTTCCTTGCGCTGCTGATCGCAGTATGTCTGAATGCGATCAAGCCCTTGCGCCGCCTGCTGCAGACCATCTTTTTCTTGCCGTACGTGACTAACTCGATCGCAATCGGTATGGTATTTGCAGCTATGTTCAATATCGTCGGTGTCAACACCACCGATCTTGCTGCCAGCACCTCGGTCGGTATTATCAATACCGTCATAGGCTGGTTTGGCATGGATCCCATCAACTGGATCAACCAGGGCTCTACGTACTGGGCGAATATGCTGGTTATGATCATTTATATCGTCTGGAATGCGCTGCCCTTCAAGATCCTGATCCTGCTTGGCGGCTTGCAGAGCGTCAACAAGCAGTATTATGATGCTGCTAAGATCGACTCTACCCCCAAGTGGAGAGTATTTACCCGTATTACCGTGCCGCTGCTTTCTCCCATGATCGCATACGTGGTCATTACCGGCTTTATCGGCGGATTTAAGGAATACACCAGCATCGTCGGTATCTTCGGTGAAGGCATGCAGCCTCCCGGAGCATCGGTGGGCACGCCCGTGCTGCAGACCATGGTAGGTTATATTTACGATAACCTGGGTAATGCAGAGGGTATTGCATCCGCTGCCGCACTCTTGCTGTTCTTGCTGATCTTCGCTGTCACGCTTGTCAACCTTGCGGTCAGCAAGAAGAAGACGCACTATTAAGAAAGGAGGCTCCCAAATGGCAGAACAAATGAAAGTATTGACCGAAAAGGACCTCCAGCAGGTAACTGCAAAGCAGAAAGTTGTCAAGATCATCTCGCAGTTTTTCCTGTATGCGTTCTTGATTCTGATGGCGATCATCGTCATTTTCCCGTTCTATTGGATGATCATTTCCTCGCTTAAGTCCTTGGCAGAGTATAAGCTCTCCGTTCCCACCTTGTTCCCCAAGGAGATCATCTGGAGCAACTATCTGCAGGCATTCACCAAGGCAGAGCTGCTCAAGCTGTTCAAGAACACCGTCATCGTCGGTATCGTTTCCACGATCCTGTCGCTGGTCATTACAGTTATCACGGCGTTTGCGTTTGCGCGCCTTGAGTTCAAGGGCAAAAATGCGCTGTTTGCAGCATTGCTGGGCACCATGATGATCCCCGGTGAGCTTTTTACCATCACCAACTATATCACCGTAGACCGCTTTAACTGGGTCAACAACGACCACTGGCTTGAAGGCTACTCCGTACTGATCGTTCCGTTCTTGGTAAGTATATTCTATATCTACCTGCTCAGACAGAACTTCATGCAGATCCCCAACGAGCTGTATCTGGCGGCAAAGGTGGACGGCACGAGTGATTTCAAGTACCTGTGCAAGGTCATGATCCCGCTCTCCATGCCTACGCTGATCTCCATCACCATTCTGAAGATGATGGGCGCGTGGAACTCCTACGTATGGCCCAGACTGGTTGCACACAGAGATTTCTGGCTGATCACCAACGGCTTGCGCTCTGCGTTTACCGATGCGGGCTCGGGCGAGGCGGATATCCCCGTGCAGATGGCTGCGGTTACCGTAGTCTCCATCCCCTTGTTCTTGGTATTCATCTTCCTTCGCAAGTATATTATGAAGGGTGTTTCCAAGAGCGGTATCAAGGGATAATCAAAGATTTATTGACATCAAAGTCTATAAATAAAATAAAAATACACAAAAAACGAAAGGAAACAAACCATGAAAAGAATTCTTGCGTTTGCTCTGATGCTGACTTTGTGCCTGGGCATGCTTGCTTTTGTAAGCTGCGATAAGCACGAGCCCACGGAGCGTCCCAACGAAACCGAGGCAGAATCCGGCACTCAGCCCGAGGGCGAGACCGGCAATGGCGGCGAGTCCAACACTCCTGTGCAGAGGCCCCTGGAGTATGACGTTGTTGCTTATGACGGCAGCGAGGTCACCATCACCTTCTCCCACACCATGAATGCTACCTACCAGGGTGTTCTGGATCAGTACATTGCAAAGTTCAACGAAATGTACCCCAATATCCACGTAGAGCATGCACAGGTTGGCGGCTACGACGAGGTTCGTGACCAGATCAAGACCGAGCTGACCGCAGGCAACCAGCCCAAC
>JAGBXH010000075.1 GCA_017629395.1 Clostridia bacterium
CCGTTAAATTTGGGGAAGTATTCAAAGAACTGCCCGTCGGGACGCAAAGCCCCCACGATGGCGTTGTACAGGCTGACCTCCAGGGCATCCGCATACTTTACCTCGCCTGTCAGGGCGAGCAGGCGGTAGCAAAGGCGCATCCAGTAAACGGTTACGCAGGTTTCCATCATCAGGTCAATATCGGGGTTGGTTTGGTTAGAGCGGGTCAGATTCCATTGCTCGCCCGTGCCGGGGCCCAAGTTGCGCGGCGCATCGGCACCGCCCGAGCCAAGCAGCGTGATCTCCTGGTCGTACACCTTGTTCCAAAAGAGCAGGGCAGTATCCAAGGCTTGCGCATCACCGGTGTTTGCGTAGTAGCCGAGCAACCCCTCAAAGCAGGACATCATTTCATACGCCTTGGCGATCGATTCCTTGGGCACGCCGTTGTTTCCGATCTCCCAAGGGTCTTTGCCTGCGCGAATGGCGTCAAAAAGGTGCTCGCGCTTGCAGCAGCCCACTTCGATGATGTGCTGCGCAAGCTTTAGTGCGGATTCTTCACCGCAAATGGCGTACAGCTGCATGAGCGGATCGAGAATGGAAGAGGACTCAATGCCAAAGAACGCCCAGCCCGTTTCGGTGACGGGAGTCTTGGGCGCAGCACCTACCTGTGCGTTGGTGTATCGTACCACGCGGCGGCAAGCGTCAAGCGCACGCTCGTCACCGAAGACGCGGTAATATTCCAAAAGACCCATTAAGGCGTACTTGCGCTCCCATAGATCGCTGCCGCACGCGCCCTTGGGCTGGGTTGCCTTTTTGGTGGTACTCAGGTCGCCGTCCGCGTCCTGCAAGCTAAGCAGGTCGTCCACAGCGGTCTTGATGATGCAAGCCAGCTCCTCATCATGGGTGTAGGCATAGGTCATGCAAGCGGCGCGCATCAGCTTGCCCCAGAATTCTCCCGTGGCAAAGGCGTCGGTGCGGTAGCGGAAATAATCCGCCAGGGCATGCATATCAATTTTTTTGAGCGTCTGCTCACATACAAGGCGCAGCTTGTCGTCAAATATGCCGTGCATTTTCACGTCTTTGACGTCAAGTGCACAAAGCTTGTCGGAAACGATAACGGGCATTGTTTTATCCTCCGTTTGTTTGATGCTTTCAGTATACCATATTTTGACAAGTATGTAAAGAGAAAAATGTGCATTGAATGAAAATAGGGCGGCATGTGACCATGCCGCCCCATATGATGTTTTTATAAAACAAAGTACATAATCGAAAACGAGACCAAAAGATAGACCAATGAAACACCGATTGCGCAAAGTCCTGCGAAACACTTGCTTTCAATTTGCGTGATTTTCTTTGATTTGAAAACGTATTTTGCAAACAGCCGAAAAGAAATTACGGTTATGAGCAGGTTCAATACTGTGTTGATAATCAACCAAATCGGATCATCGGGCATGACTGTCATTTCTCCTGAACCATAGGCGAGCAATCCAAGGCTCCAACAAAGCAATACGTATCTTAAAAAGTTGATCCAAAACATCCGCTATTCCTCCTTTGCGTTTGAAGAATACTACCTATATAGATGCATTTTTTTCGTAAAAGTCTACGGATTTTTAAAAAAGTTAAAAATGTTTTGTAATTTCATTTTAACATGATTTCAAAAGGATGTCAAGAGGGAGCAGACCATCCCCTATGTGTCATCCTGAGCGAGGGAG
>JAGBXH010000076.1 GCA_017629395.1 Clostridia bacterium
ATCCAGTATCGCAGCGAATATAACTTTGGCGTCAATCTCTACATCGGCTCGGAAGGCAACGTCGCAACCGGTCCCTCCGAACACGTACAAGCGCGGATTTTTGCTTCCAAGGATGGGGAATGGAACTACTTAGTTGTCAACCTTGCAGAGGATGCATGGTGTTACGATAACGAATCGGGCGTTCTGGGATTCTTGCGCTTTGGCTTGGACGATGCGGAAGCCGGCGATACCATTGATTTTGGCTTTGTAGCGTTCTTCCACAATATTACCGAGGCTGCCAAGGTGCTGCCCGTATCCTTGCCGGAAGAATAAGGCTTTACTTGGAGAAATCGAATTTTTAACGGCATGAAAGAGGTCAATGACCTCTTGGCTTACTAAGCCGGCTTCAAAATGAAAGGAACGAATATGAAAAGATCATTTTCCCAAACCTTGCTTGCCTGCCTGCTTGCCTGCCTGATGCTGGCAAGCGTGTTGGCAGCTTGTAACGATCCCGCCACGCCTTCTGTTGATCAGACAACGGGGACAGAGACGGACGCCGCTACCGAGGGGGATACCGAGGGTGAGACCGAGGGAGAGACCGAGGGGGCGACCGATGCGGATACCTCCACCGAGGAGGAAACCACCGAGCCTCCCGTTACCGAGATCAACTCTGTCGTTGCGGACTTCAACGCAGTCGAGGCAGATACGCTCAAGAGCTTTTTGACGGGCGCAAACCAGATCGACGTGTCGGTCCAGACTGATGAGGACGGCGAGCAGTATGCGGTGCTGTCCACCAACATGGCAGGTGCAAACGACCCCTGCGTCAACTTCAATTTCAAAAAATTCTACAAGGCTGCAGGCATGAGCGCCGTCAAGGCAGACGACTATAAGTACGTTGTGCTCAAGGTCAGAAACGTCGGCTGCTCGAACGGCACCTTTGAGCTGTTCTTCTATTCCGGCAAGACCACGGGCGCAACCGCGGGACTGATGACCACCGCGTCCTTTGATCTGGAAAGCGATGGCTGGCAGTACGTGTTGTTTGACCTGTCTGATTTCGATGCTTGGACGGGCAACGTCAACGGCTTCCGCTTTGACTACATGACCTCCTCCCTGAACAAGGGCGAGACGCTGCACATTGCGGAGATCCAGTTCCTTGAGAGTGACGAGGCGTACTATCAGCTGTTCGACATCGATTGGACGCAGATCGGCGTCAATGCAAGCGAGCAGGCAAAGAACGAGGCAGCGCAGCTGCTGGGCTCCGTTACCATGCCTGCCACCAAGTTTGATGCTTATACCCCCGAGACAGCGGAGCACGAGGATGCAAATCTTTCTTATTGGTTTGCCAATATGTATAACCGCACTCCTCAGAACGACAATACCTCCACGGGTAAGCTCAAGTATCAGATCCAGCTTGCCAAGAACGAGATCGAGGGCTTGCAGTTTATCCTGGCTGCACAGAACGACGTAGAGGGGCTGAAGGTTTACGTGTCCGACTTTGCAAACGAGTCGGGTGACACTCTGGCAACCGAGCTGTTCTGGGGCTACTACTTCAACGTAGAGGGCGAGCGCGTCATTGAGGCGCTGCCTCCCGTGTCCTACGAGCCCAATCAGGCACTTGTGGACTGGGCGAACGGCGGAAACGCAGCGGGTGCACAGATTCCCGTGCTGCAGAAGTATAACGGCTTTGATATCAAGGGCGGTGAGAACCAGACCTTTGTGGTCAAGGCGACCACCGAGCTTGACTCCAAGCCCGGCGAATACACCGCAACCTTGCGTGTGGTAGACAAGGACGGCAAGGAAGTCAAGAAGGTGACGCTGTTTGCGTACGTCTGGGATTTCGAGCTGCCCGAGGCAACCTCCTGCAAGACGCTCATGGATCTGAGCGCATTCAACGTATACGTTTCTTATTACGATTACAGCGGTATTCTGACCAACGCTGCAGGCAAGAATCTGCCTACCGCGTACTACGATTACCTCTTGGAAAACCGCGTTTGCGCATACAGCCTGCCCTTTGATAACGAGAACGGTACCTTCTCGGCAAACGGTATCATGGATTACGTCAATAACCCCAGAGTGGTTGCATTCCAGCCCCTCGGCTGGTCCAAGGCACTCAACGAATCTAACGTGGCAAATGCGTACAGCGTGCTGTCGCAGAACCCCGAATGGCTGGCAAAGGCGTACTTCTATCCCGTGGACGAGCCGCTCAACGTCGGCAGAC
>JAGBXH010000077.1 GCA_017629395.1 Clostridia bacterium
ACGCATATGATCGTCAGCCGCGGCATCGGGCAGAGCTCGTTCCCGCTGCGATTCAACAACCGCCCCGAGCTGGTCATCATCACGCTTGGCGGCACGGACAAATAAATAAGGAGCGACTTATGGCTAAGCTGCATTTTTTGAAATCGGTCACCGATACCATCAACACCTCGTTTATCATTGAATCAAACGGCACGCTGATCGTCTTTGACGGTGGCTTTGAGAGCGAGGAGCCTTATCTGTACGAATATCTCAAAGGCTTGGGCGGACACGTCAAGGCTTGGTTTCTGACACACTTCCACGACGACCATTTCGGTTGCTTTCTGACCATGCTGCAAAAGCACCCCGATATCACCGTGGACGAGGTCTGCTACAACTTCCCGCCCGACGAGTATCTCGTGCGCTGGGAGCCAAAGCAAAGCCACAATCCCACCGAAGTATGGCTCTCGCTGTTCCGCGAGGCGATTGCTGCGCGCAACATCCCTGTCGTGACCGCGACGGTTGGTGATGTGTACGCGTTTGACGGGGGCAACGTGACCGTGCGCGTGCTGCGCACCTATAACACCGCGTTCAATTACATCAACAATTCCTCGACCGTATTCCGCGTTGAGGTCGATGGCAAGAGCATTCTGTTCCTTGGCGACCTTGAGCCGGACGGCGGCCACGAACTGATTGAAACCGTGGATCACGCACTATTGAAGGCGGATTACGTGCAGATGGCGCATCACGGTCAGGGCGGCGTGGAAAAAGAGGTTTACGAGGTCGTAAAACCCACCTATTGCCTGTGGCCCACCCCCTCGTGGTTGTGGGACAACATGGGCCCGGGCGGCTACGACACGGGAGCTTTTCGCACTGTGATCGTGCGCGGTTGGATCTCTTCCCTCCGCTGTGTCAAAAAGCATTACCGCATGACCGAGGGCACGCAGGTCATTGATCTGGCAGCGGATTAAATCACACAAATCATACGTAACGTATCGTAGGGGCGATCAGTGATCGCCCGCTCGAAATCAAAAACGGCGGTGATCCGAGGATCACCGCCGTTTCTTTGTGCCTTATTTCATTTTCTCCATGTCGGTCGCGTAGCACCATTCGCCTCCGATCAGGCGTCCAAAGAGGTATTTATTACTTGCAGATTCGCAATGCACGTACAGCTTGCCGTTCACAAACGCCAGCTCTTCGGACATGGGCGCGATCTTATGATCCTTGATCAAGGATGCGCTGTCCATGGCGTAAAGCGGTACCGTAGTACCCATCACCGTAGTCGTTCCCTGCTCTTCCAGGCGCGTCAGATCGTACTCCAAAATGTGCGAGAACGCCACGCTCCACGAGGTAGATACGTAAGCGCGGTCACCGTAAAAGCACATTCCCTGCACCTGCTTTGGAATACTGTACGCCCTGAGCGGCACGGGGGAAATACCAAGCTCCGCAGTTTCATCCAAGGCAAAATCCACCGCCAACGCATAATGGACGTCCCCTGCCTTGGTGGTCACGTGGTGCGAGGGCAGCGTGGGATACACCTCCGCGCGGTAAAATTCGCCTACCGTCAAAACACCGTCGTGAATGGTCAGACACGAGGGAGTGACGTAATCATCCTCGGAAGCGGACAACGGGATATTGCCAAGGCAACGAATGGAAGCGCCGTACTCGGCTGCCATGATCTCTGCGTAGGAATATACGTTCAAGGGCTCATGCTCGCCCGAAACGTACACAAAATCCCCATTTTTGGCAACACCGCAGCCGTGGCCTTCAAACGCCGAACCGTCCTTATTTTGCAAAACGACCTTTTGCAGGCATTCCCCGGTTTCAGCATCCACCACGTAAACGGGCGACGCTCCGCCTGCGGAAAAGTAGCCGCTGAGCAAAAAGACCTTCTCTTCCTCACAATAATGCATGCCCTGCGGCACGTAGCCTTCTTTAATATCGGGAATGACGAACGCCTTTTCCGAGGCAGCATAATAGTCCGCCACAGACAGCTTGTAATAGCCTATGCCACCGGCAAGCATCAAGCCGAGCAGCGCAATCAGGCTGCCAAGTGCTATTAACACAATGATCAAAGTTTTTTTGTTTTTCATATTTTTTCTTTCATTACATACCAAGAAGGTAGCGTTTTTTTCATGTTTTCATACCACACCAGCACCTCTGCCTGCTGCGCTCTCATAACCTCAATTTCCTTTTCTCCAAACAGAATAGCCCACGGCAGGGAGCTGAGTGTGTTGGAACAGATATACAAGGCAAGCAGTTGCCAGAATTCCGGCGGTACTTTCCCTTCAAAATATCCGTCCACCATACCCGATGCAAAATGCGGGGCTGCCTGCGCACACCAAACGATACGGTTGAATTCCTCCCAAGGGTCACCATAGTCATCACGGTCAAAATCAATGATGGTCAGCGTCCCCTGCGCGTCTATCATCATGTTGCCGATGTGATAATCACCGTGCTGATAAGTCTGGGGGCGGCTGTCAAGCAAATGGCGGTGACCGGCAATATAGTCCAGCATTTCTGCGTCCCCGTGCTCGTATTTAAGCGGGCATTCCGCATACATTTTGATTTTTCGGTCGATTTTGGCATTAAACCTATCACTCCATGCAAGGATGCCCTCGGGCGCAGGAATGGTATGAATGCGCGCAAGGACTTTGCCTGCATCAAGTCCGTATGCATACTGCCTCGCGGGTGTCAACTTTTGGATATACGGCTCTGCATCCTCGCCCTCAATAAAGGATTGCAAGGAATAAAAGCCCTGCTCGCAAAGCCCGCATTCAATGGGCAGACACATGGGAATGCCCAGCTCTGCCACCCTTTGCATTTGCGTAAACTCTCGCTTTTTGCGCTCTGCGCGCTCAATGGATGAGATGCGCAGCAGGTATTTTTGCCCGTCAGCCGTCAAGGCACAGTATTTCTTGTCCCCCGACCAACCCTTTTCGATAGGCGTTGTTTGAACAATTTTTTCGTAGATCATTCGTCTTTCCACAGCGTAATGGCAGGCAGCAGATCTCCGCCGCCAAAGGAATGCCAAGCGACTACGCGCTCCTGCTCGGGGATATAAAGCAAAAACTGCCCGAACGCGCCGCCCTTGCCGTATGCCTTACCGCTGCAGATATTATGGAACTCATAGCCGCGTCTGCGCGTGATGTCACACCACTCCTCGGACAGAATGCGCTCACCGTTCCACACGCCGCCGCGCAAATACAGCTCGCCCAGCTTTGCCATATCCTCGGTGTAGATGTAAAGTCCCGTTGCGCCCATGGGATAGCCGTAGGGGCACTTGCTCCACGCCATTTCGCGATAGCCAAGCGGATAGAACAGACGCTTCCAAAGGAAATCGTCCAGCTTTTCCCCGCTCTTTTTGCTGACCACGCGCGAGAGCAGATAGTATGCAGCATCGCTGTACGCGCCCTTGGTGCCCGGCACAAAGTTCAGCTTGGTCTTGAACAGATAGGTCAGATAGTCGTCCGTGCCCAGCGTGCTTGCGTCAATGGCATCAATATCAAGATATCCCTCGAAAAAGCCGCAGCCGTGCACCATGGCGTGATGCACGGTCATGTGCTGCCATTTTTCGTCCATGCCATCGGGCAGCTCGTCCGCAAAGATGTCCACAATACGCTCGTCAAGATCTATCATGCCCTGATCGTACAGCATACCGATTGCGGTTACGACAAAGGACTTGGCTACCGAGTAGCTGTTCTGGCAAGCGTTACCCGCGCTCAGCGTGGCGGTTTCGATCTTGCCCTTATGTATTTCGGTGATTTTATAAAACGTACCGCCGACGCGCGCCGCCTCGGCACACAGCATATTCAGGTATTGACTCATATCAAAGCCTCCGTCATTCTAATCTCCTTATATTATAGCAGATTGCACACTGTAAGCGCAAGTGTTTTTTGCAAATTTGCCAAAATTTAATTCCTTAAATGTATTCTCGTTGACACGACAATGCGCTTTGTGATATAATGATTTAAGTATTTTCAAAGGAGCTTTTATGAAGATCAAGATGATTATATGCGTGCTTGTTCTATGCATTACGGCAAGTCTTGCGTCACCCTTTGTTGCATATGCAAACGAGCAGACCATTCTCCCCTCCTGGATATATGATTTTACTGACAGTACAATATCGACAGATATGTACAATGGCGGCATTCACGTCACTTGTAATACAATCCACGGATCTCACTCCACTCTCAGCGTCTTTGGCGGGGACCCGCAAATTCCCTTATTGATCCCCGACATATACGTTAGAAATGCATTGTACCTTTGCATTGAATACAGGACGGATACGTGTGAGCGTGGCGAGATCTACGTAAACCGCAACGACGGCGTTTCCATGGGTGAGAGTCCGGAAGCTACGGTCAAATGGAGCTGGAACAACGACGGTGAATGGCACAGACTCATCGTATATTGTGAGGATTGGGAAAATGCTGAAGACGCAGCCATCACCGCGTTGCGCTTTGACCCTGTTTTGCTTGGCTTGGAGAGCTGCAACGGTGAATCGTTGGATATTCGTTTTCTTGCCTTTTTCAAGGACGAGCAATCTGCCAAGGATTTTGATCTGGCTGCTTATCAAAAGTATACGCTTGAAAACGGTCCCCTGATCCCCGACGCTATTCGTCCGCCAAGCTCGCCCTGGCCCGAACCCGAATACAAGGAAATGACCACCCATCCCGATGATAATACCCCCGGCACACTCAAGATCACGCACTCCGAGGACGGCAAATACGCCACCATCTCTTACGGAGTGGGCGAGGACGCCGTTTCTTATACCGTTCTCAACAACGAGATCAATCTCTTTGGCGGATACGCGGGCACGGACGATCTTGGCAGATCACTCTTTGACTCCCTGGAGGTCGGCGCGGTGACCGAGGATCACGAGGTAGGCATCTTCTATTTTCTGTGGCACGGTGAGCACGGTGATACGGGCATTTACAACATGCAGCAGATCATTGATCAAGTGGGCATCCAAGCCGCAAAAGATCCCAACTGCGAGCTGTGGGGCAAGCCTTACGAATGGCATTGGTGGGGTGAACCGCTTTACGGCTATTATTATGCCGATGATAACTGGGTGGTGCGCAAGCACGTTGAGCTTTTGATAGGTGCAGGCATCGACTTCCTATACTTTGATACCACCAACGGCTTTGCATATACGGATAATGCGCTCAAGCTGATGGCGATCCTGCACGACTTCAACAAAATG
>JAGBXH010000078.1 GCA_017629395.1 Clostridia bacterium
AAATGGGAAAACGTATGATCTCGACTCTTTCGTCACCCGTGAATGCACGCTGTATAAAAACTATATCGTGTTTAAGCAGACGGCACCGTTTTTATGCCTTCCTCTCGGAGTGGATATAGAGATTATGCATGCAATGTTTTCCGCTGCTGATTGCTCTGTCACGCAAGAGGCTTATTGTAACGTTAAAACGGGCGAGATTGAACTCATTAAGGTGTACGGCAATACCTTATGGCATGTGCCGGGGCGTACGGGGCAGAACGTAGAGCTTGACATACAGATCTATATTCATGATAACGCAGCATCGGAGGGCGAAAAGAAAGCGGATCGGCTTTTCGAATATATCGTATCCAACTCCGACGCAGAGTCTGCCTCTGGCGCAGGCTCCAACTGATTATCACGTATTTGCCCGTTGCTTGCGGGGGCGCAGCAGCATCCCCAAAAACGATGCCGATGTCATGCAAGCTCGTGAAAGGATTTATCCGTCACGCCAAAAAATCCGAGAACGCCGTTCTCGGATTTTTTTGTTTATCGTGATTTTTTTAAATTTCGGGGGCTTGGCAAGGCGTGTTGCACGCAAGGAACGCGTCGACCTCGTCTGCGGTGGGTACGCTGGGGGCAGCACCGGGGCGGGAAACAGCAATGGCACTTGCCGCGCTTGCGCGGCGGATCGCGTCTGCGGCGCTTGCGCCTTTGCTGACAGCCCCGATAAAGAAGCCGGTAAAGGTGTCGCCTGCGGCGGTGGTGTCCACGGCGGTTACGGGGAAAATGCCGTGAGAGACGCGCTCGCTGCCGTCATCGTACACGCAGCCGTCCTTGCCAAGCGTCAGTACGACCTTGAGCGACGGATAAGTCGCGCGAATTGCGTCAAGAATCTCTGCGGGGGCATCGTAGCCTGTCAGCTGCTTGCCCTCGGTTTCGTTGAGAAGGAGGTAGTCCACCCGGTCAAGTCCTGCAGCAATCAGGCTCTTGTCAAAGGGGGAGGGGTTGAGCACCACGATCATGCCCTTTGCCTTGGCGGTCTTGATCAGGTAGGGCAGGGAAGAGATCTCGTTCTGCAGCACCAGCCAGTCGCCTGCGCCAAAGCTTGCAAGCACCTCGTCTGCAAACGCGGGATCGGTGCATTGGTTTGCACCGCCAAAGAGTAGGATGCAGTTGCGTCCGCGGGGGTCTACCTGAATGATGGCGTGACCCGTGGGGGTATCGACACGGCGCACGTACTGCGTATTGACGCCCGCACTCTTGAGCATATCGGTCAGCATGTCACCCTCGGGGCCAATGCAGCCTGCGTGAAGGGTGTCCGCTCCCGCGCGCGCAAGCGCAACGGATTGGTTGAGCCCCTTGCCGCCGCAAAAGGTGTTGCGTACGGTGGAGGCAAGCGTTTCGCCCTCGGCAACAAAGTGGTCAACCGAGTAAACGTAATCAAGGTTCAGCGAACCGAAGTTGAGAATTTTCATAGGTGTTCCTCCTTTACGAGCAAATCAGTTTTTCAAGCGGGGCATATCCCTTGCCGCTGCCCTTGACCTCGGCATCCGCGCGCGCAGCGGCGCGAATGAGCGCGTGCACGCGCTCGGTGCTCATGCTGCGCAGGCTTTTTTGATAACGGGCGAGCTTGTATTCGTTCATTTTCAAGGCAGAGGCGATCTCGGGAGCGGAAAGTCCCTTGTCCGAGAGCGTCTTGACGGCAAGCATATCGCTGTATACACCGCTGATCTCGCCAAGCACAGCCACAGGCTCCACGCGCCTAAAGCGCATGTCGTCCAGAATGACCAGTGCGTCAGCGCGTCGCCCCTCGGAAATGGCGTTTGCCAGCGCGAAAGCACCGATCTCGGTGGCAGGAATGGTAACGGTATCCACGTCGCGTGCGGTAACCTCCGTTCTGCCGTGGGCGAGCGCGTAGCAGGCGACCTTGTCGATCTCACCCGCCAAACGGAACATATCGCGACCGCAAACGTCCACGGTGTATTGTGCCACCTCGGCAGAAGCGGCAGCGCCGTGCGCGGCATAGTGCTTTTGCGCCCAGGCGGTCAGCTTGGCGGGGGTGGGGTGATCGAATTGTACGGGGGCTGCAAGCTCGGAAATGGCTTTGAGCTGTGCCGAGGGACGCTTGGCACTGCCGGGGTCAAAGCCGTTTGACGGAGCGGAGATGATCAGGACGTTGTAGTCATAGTCTTCAAGCGATTCAAGCACACGGCAAAAATCCTGGAATTCCCCTTGCTTGAGTGCACCAACGTCCAGCCCGTGTACAATGACCAGCTTGCGATCTGCCATCATGGGCGGGGGTGCGAGCGCGTCCAGAAGGCGGTCAGCGGTGTATTCGCGTCCGTCCAGCGTGACGTTATTGAAAATATCAAACGCAGGATCACCGCCCAAAATTTCGCGCGCTTGCGCCAGCGTGGCGTTTTTGAGGTAATCCTCCTCGCCAAAGAAAAAGTAGCAGGAGCGCGGTGCGCTCTTGATCTCGCGGCGGAAATCGACGTCCTTGATAATGGGGTTCACGTGCGCCCCTCCTTTCATGTGTTGCTTTCACTAATTATAACACGGTTTGGGTGCGGAGTCAATGATAAAATGCGGACAAAGTGAAAAATGCGTGCACTTCTGTCGCTCAGGATGATACTCGGGGTGGAGTGTCGTGCGTCAATGCCAAAATGCAAAATCGTATCCGGGAATAGAGGCCCCGATTTGGCGTATATGGCTATTGACGCGTCCTTGGATTTGTGGTATAATCATTACGTTATTGTCGATTATTGTGTATTATTGTAGAAAAGGAAGAAAAAACATTGTCGAATACTCTTGTAAAAGAAAATAAAATGGGCACTATGCCCGTGGGAAAGCTGCTGCTTACCATGTCGCTGCCCATGATCGCGTCCATGCTGGTGCAGGCGTTTTACAACGTGGTGGATACCGTGTTTGTGTCCTATATTCCGTATGAGGGCGAGGGTGCATCCCCTGCGGTTGCCGCGCTGAGCATTGCGTTTATCGTGCAGAATTTGCAGATCGCGGTGGGCGTGGGAACGGGCGTGGGCGTCAATGCGCTCATCTCGCGGAATTTGGGCAAAAAGGATTTTGGTACGGCAAACGCCATTGCCGCAAACGGCATGTTCTTGGCAGCGTGCAATTATATCTTCTTTTTATTGCTTGGATTGTTCGCAGTCAGACCCTTTGTACAGCTCATGAACCAATCCGATCCTGCCGTTGTGGAGGCGGGCGTGTCGTATCTGTCCATCATTCTCATCTTCTCGTTCGGCTCGTGCGCGCAGCTCATGGTTGAAAAGCTCATGCAGTCCACGGGTAAGACCATGCTTTCCATGTACACGCAGGGACTTGGTGCTGTGATCAACATCGTGCTTGACCCGTTCTTTATCCTGGATGGCGGCACCGAGCTGTTTGGCGGCGTCGTGACCATGCCCTTTGGTTTGGGAATGGGTGTTGCCGGTGCGGCTATTGCAACCGTTATCGGTCAGATCGCGTCTGCGATTTTCGGTATTATCATCAATCATAAGCTCAACCGTGACGTGCACCTTACCTTCCGCGGCTTTAAGCCCGACTGGAAGCTGATCAAGGAGATCTACGTGATCGGAATTCCGTCCATCATCATGGGCTCGATCGGCTCTGTCATGACGGGAGGGCTCAACCTGATCTTCAACGGCTTTGGTGCCATGACCACCGCAGCGCAGAACGTGTTAGGCATTTATTTCAAGCTGCAAAGCTTTGTGTTCATGCCGGTGTTCGGCTTAAATAACGGTCTGATCCCCATTGTGGCGTATAATTACGGTGCACAGAAGAGAAGGCGCATTGTGCGCGCAGCGGTGATCTCCTGCATTTTTGCTTTGTGCTTTATGACCGCGGGACTTGTGCTGATGCAGACGATTCCCGGGCCTATGCTCTCTATTTTCAACGTAGCAGAGAACGCGCCCGAAATGGAGATCGGTATCAAGGCGCTGCGCATCATCTCGCTGAGCTTTATCTTCGCGGGCATCTCCATTACCATAGGAGGCGTATTCAGCGCGTTCGGCAAGAGCTTGTTCTCCATGTTCGTGTCAATTGCGCGACAGCTGCTGGTGCTTTTGCCCGTGGCGTTTCTGCTGGCAAAGACGGCAAACGGTCTGTTGGCGATCTGGTGGGCATTCCCCATTGCCGAGCTGATGTCTATTACGGTCAGCGTCATCTTTATGCTGGTTTTGTGGCATAAAACCATAAAACATCTGCCTGTGGACGGTGCAATCATACGTTCCGAGGATATTTGATTAAAAAAACAAGAAAAATCTTTTGAAATTTTCAAAAAAGACTTGACAATTCAGGGCATTTGTGTATATAATATATGATGTCATTGTGTAAAAGCGAAAATGTCGGCTGTGAAACGATAACGCTTCCGATATTGAAACTGCAAGGAGGTGCTAAAACATGCTTAGAACTTATCAACCTAAAAAGCGTCAGAGAAAGAAGGAGCACGGTTTCAGAAAGAGAATGAAGACCGCTGAC
>JAGBXH010000079.1 GCA_017629395.1 Clostridia bacterium
GTACTATATGTTCGCCAGCTTCCGCAGCGAAACGCGTTTGCGCTGTTCGCAGATTCTCAAGAGCGACAGCCCCATGGGTCCCTTTTTGCCGCTGACCGATAGCCCCATCACCCCCGAGGAGTGGGTCTGCCTTGACGCGACCTTTTACGTGGACGAGGAGGGAACACCCTGGACGGCGTTCTGCCACGAATGGACGCAGGTGGGGGATGGCACGATTGAGATCATGCCGCTGACAGCCGATCTCACCGCGCCCGCAGGGCAGCCCAAGACGGTCGTGCGTGCGGGGGATGCGGAATGGTCGTATTCCTTGGTCGATCCCACATCGCGCAATTACGTGACCGACGGCCCCTTTTTCCGCAAGGGCAAGAACGGCAAGCTGTATATGCTGTGGTCGGGCTTCCATGCAGGGCCTCAGTATTGGTACGTGCAGGCACTTGTCATCAGCGACAGCGGCAGCATTCAAGGTCCTTGGCGTCATGCAGACAAGTTCATTTATGACGAGGACGGCGGCCACGGCATGCTGTTTGACGGCTTTGACGGCAATCTGTACCTGATTTTGCACAGCACCAACGTGCCGCCCAACGAGCGTCCGCGCCTGTTTACGGTCAAGGAAACCGACGACGGCTTTGAGATCGTGGAGCGGATTGGGTAAGGTTGTCATGGAGCTGTTGTTTACATTGATCCTTGCTGTGATGAAGCTTGTTCCCGCAATCATTTTTACGGTGATCGCATTTTTGATCAATCCGATATTGGGCGTGCTGTGCGGAATCCTTTTTCTGTCCGCAGCGGTTGTCGGGATTGTGATCGGTCTTTACAGAGAAGGCTTTTTTGAGTGGATATCAAGAACAAAATAAACAAACGAGGAGTCACCCTTGCGGGCAGCTCCTCGTTTGTATTTGTTATTTGACCTTGTAAACCAAAATCTTGCTCATATACCGTTCGGGGATGGTCACGGTCAGGCCTTGCTCGGTCAGGGCTTTGCCGCAGTGTTCGGTCATCTCTCCCGTGTCGATGTCGGTCACGGTATAGGTTGCGTCCGGCTGCAAGCCCTCCAAGACGTAGCAGGAGGTAGTGCAATTTGAGCCTGCGCGGCGGAACGCCATGATCATGCCGTCGCCTTGTTCGGGGCGGTCGTAGCGGTAGGCAGCCCAGCCGCCGTGCTCGTACGACCAGCCGCAATTCTCCAGCGGATAGAAGTCGCAGGAGAAGAAATGGCGCAGGGAGCGGTACTCGTCGCACATTTTCGCCATCCAGGCAAGCTTTTGCGCGTCGGGCTCGGGGCGGTCGGGTCTGTCCGTCCACCACCAGCTGCCCACGTAAGCGGGCGCGTAGGAGCTTCTGGTCGCGTAGGTGTCACCCAAGCGCTTGCACACGCCGCCCGAGCAGGGCACTAAGCGGTTGTAGCCAAACATCTGCGTCTGAATGGCGTCGGGGTCGAGATTGGCTTCGCAAAAGGCATCGGTGCGCCAGATGGGAATGGCTCTTTGCAGCGACTCGGCGTCAATGCGTCTGCCGCCCGAGGCGCAGTTGTCGATGACGAGATCGGGGTATTTGGCGCGCAGATCGTCCCACAGGCGGTAGAGGTTCATGATATACTTGATCTCATTGATGCCGCCGCGATCCATCTCGTCGGTAATGCGCCAGGATTGGAGCGGCTCCATGTTGAAGTCCTGGCGGAAGCACTTGATGTCAAGCTCGTCGATAAAGGAGCAGATGACGTCAAACAGATATTCGCGCACCTCGTCCTTGTCAAGGCGCAAAAGCAGATAAAAGCCGTCCAGCGGGTACAGCCAATCGGGATGCGCCAGGGCAAGATCGGTGCCGGGGTAGGCGCGCTCGGGCTCCATCCAGAGCAGGAACTTCATGCCCGATGCGTGGACGGTGTCCACCACGTCGTGCAGCCCGTCGGGGTGCTCATCGGGGCGCACCTGCCAGTTGCCCACCTGCTTGTACCAATCTGCGGCACTGGGTGTGCCGCCCTTGCCGTACCAGCCCGCGTCGATCCAATAATAATCGGCTTTTACGCCGTGCTCTCTGTACTTGTTCAGGTGGTACAAATGCCGCTCGGTCGTCAGTCCCATGCCCTCCAAGGCAAAGGGGAATTGCTCTGCATCGAACGGGCAGAGCTCGTGCTTGATCAGGCGGCGCAGCTGATTGCTGCCCTGCACGCGAGAGCCGAAAAATTCCATGAGCAGAATGGAGGAGGTACGGATTCTCTCACCGGGGTGCAGCTTGAACGCTGTGTATTCCAAGCCCGACTTGATCTCCAGCGTTTCCCCTTGCGCGTGTGCAAAGGAGGCGCGCCACTGTCCCGACCAGCCGATGACGGCGTGCAGACCGCGGTTTTGGGTGTAAAATTCAAAGAAGGGCATCTGTCCGCTGGAGGATCTGCCGCCCATGGGGTGGAAGGAGCGGGAGGTACCGAGGGACATGTTGGTGGGGTGTACCTTGCATTCCTCTGCAATGCGATCGGAGCGCAGGTATGCTTCGTATCCCGCGCAGCCGTCGGTATCATACATGGTAAGGGGCGGCGTTTGTCCGGGAACTTCGGCAAAGCACCAGGTCGCGTCGCAGTCGAGGATATCGCTGATCAGCCCCGAATCGTGTTCGCCCTTGTTTTCAAACCACAGCAGCCATTGGATAGCGTTATACGCGGGGTACTCCTTGACGTGCAGCTCAATGCAAAGACCGTCCGCAAGCTCGTAACGATAGCCGTAATCGGTGGGGATGACTTTTGCCATGGAAAGGTCA
>JAGBXH010000080.1 GCA_017629395.1 Clostridia bacterium
CACCCGAGAGCGAATGCATTTTTGATGGATTTTGGTGAGATTTTGCGAAGCAAGATACCAATCTTGCGAGTAAAAGCACGCCGAAAGACGCATAAATGCATCGCCCTCGGGCAATTCGGTTCGATTCCCGTACGGCTACACTCTGCTCAAAAAGTCCAGCAAAATCCTGCAGCCTACCTTGGCGGAGGAATCGCGGAAGGTTGCGTAATCCATGGTGGAGGGGTCATTGCAATTGTCCGAAATGGCACGCAGGATGCCCACCTCTACGCCGTTAGCGTAGCAGACCTGGCAGATGGCTGCGCCCTCCATTTCGCAAGCGACAGCGTCAAAATTGGAGGTAATACGCGCTCTTTGCACAGGAGATGCCACGAATACGTCACCCGACGCAACCGTGCCGCGCACGTAGTGCACGCCCTGCGCTTCAATGCAGGATACAAGCAGGTCGCAAAGTCGCTCGGAGCAGGGCAGATAGACGAGATTGATGCCCGAGATCAGACCCACGGGGTCACCGATGGGAGAGGTGTCCATGTCGTGCTGTACCGTTTTGGTTGCCACGGCGATGTCACCGATGCGAAGCGCGTCGCAAAGAGAGCCTGCTACGCCTACGTTGACGATGGCACCGACACCGAAATGCAGAATCATGGTCTGTGCGCACATAGCGGCAAATACCTTACCGATACCGCACTGCGCAATGACGGTATCCTTGCCGCAAAGCAGACCTTGCGTGAATTTGATCGAGCCCACCGTGAGCTCTTGCGCGTTTTCCATTTGTGCGATCAGCGGATCGACCTCGCAAGCCATCGCACCGATAATTCCAATACGCTTATTCATAGGAAAAGTCCTTTCTTTCGCTGAATTTTTCGTTGCCGACCAAGGCGTCCAGGTAACGCTTGCATTCGATCTTTGCGGCGGACATGTCAAGGTTCTGATAGTTGCCGCATTCCTTTCTCTTGTTGCCGGGCATCTCGCCCTCATATGCAATGGCATCTGCAAGGCAGGAGCAAAGCAGCGCAAACGCATCCGCAGGGGAGGTGTCGCGCATTAAGAGGTAAAAGCCGGTCTGGCAGCCCATGGGACCAAAGTAGATCACGCGCTCGCTGGCCTCGGAATTGCGCAAAAGCGTTGCAAGCACGTGCTCGACCGAATGCATGGTCAAATTGTCCATATAGTCACCCGCATTAGGGGTGCGGGTGCGCAGGTCAAAGGTGGTCACGTCGCCGTCAATGCGCGAGATATAAAAGCCCGGAGTGATGGTATCGTGATCCACGGTAAAGCTGGTGATTTTCTTCATGTGAAAGCGTCCTTTCATGGTTCTTTGCTCCATTATATCACAATACCACAAAAAAGAAAAGGGGAAACGTGGAATTTTTCGTAAAAACGCCTTGATAGTGCGCGGAATTTATGGTATAATTGAGAAAAGATTGCATTCGGCACATATGGCTTACCCTAAGTTCGTGCTGCTGAACAAGCCCCTTTCTAAGGGGCAATAAGACGAATTGCTTTTTTATTAAATTTGACCACACCCTAAGGAGGATATCCCTATGCAACCCTATGAAAGATTTTTGAAATACGTCGCATACCCCACCATGTCGGACGAGCGCTCCGAAACCGTTCCCAGCTCGGAAAAGCAGATCGTGCTCAGCATGGCGCTGGCTGCCGAGCTGATGTCCTTGGGACTTGAGGACGTGGAGCTTGATGAGAAGGGATATCTGTATGCAACGCTGCCTGCAAATACCAATAAGGCATGCCCCACCATCGGCTTGGTGGCGCACGTGGATACCTCGGATGCCTGCGCGGATGCGCCCATTGCGGCACGCATTGTGGATTACAAGGGCGGGGATATCCTGCTCAACGAGGAAAAGGGCATTTATATGACGGTTGCGGATTATCCCAATCTGCAAAATTACGTAGGGCAGCACCTGATCGTGACCGACGGCACTACGCTGCTCGGTGCGGACGATAAGGCAGGCGTTGCTGCGATCATTTCCGTGGTGGAAAGACTTCTGGCAAGTGATGCCGAGCATGGTACGGTCAAGATCTGCTTTACGCCCGATGAGGAGATCGGCAGAGGTGCTGACCACTTTGACGTAGAAAAATTCGGTGCGGATTACGCCTATACCGTAGACGGCGGACCGCTTGGCGAGCTGGAATATGAGAACTTCAATGCGGCGTCTGCCGTGGTCAAGTTTGCGGGCGTGTCCATTCATCCGGGCTCTGCCAAGGATAAGATGAAGAACGCGCAGCTCATGGCTTTGGCGTTCAACGCCCTTTTGCCCGCAGAGCAGATTCCCGCTATGACCGAGGGGTATGAGGGATTCTTCCATTTGTGCGATATGCAGGGCGATTGCGAGCACGCACAGCTTGTGTATATCATCCGCGACCATGACCGCGCACTGTTTGAAGAGAAAAAGCAGGTCATGCAGGCGGCTGCAGATGAGATCAACGCGCGCTTTGGCGCAGGCAGCTGCACGCTTTCCATGAAGGACTCCTACTATAACATGAAGGAGATCATTGACGAGCATATGTATATTGTGGAGCGTGCCAAGGTTGCCATGGAGCAGCTGGGAATTGCACCCATCGTCGTGCCGATTCGCGGTGGCACGGACGGCGCAAGACTTTCCTTTATGGGTCTGCCTTGCCCCAATCTGTGCACGGGTGGCGAGAACTTCCACTCCAGATTTGAATTTTTGTCGATTGAGTCCCTGAACGGTGTCGTAGATATCGTCGAGCGCATTCTGTATAACGCGGTAAAGGAGTAAAAAATGGCAAAATTATACTTCAAATACGGCGCAATGGGCTCATCCAAGACTGCAAACGCGCTGATTACCAAGTTCAATTACGAGGAGCGCGGCATGCGCGTGTGGCTGATCAAGCCCGCCATTGACACGCGTGACGGCGCAGGCGTGATCCGCTCGCGCATCGGTCTTGAGGCGCAGGCGCAGATCATCGGGGCGCAAACCGATATTTACGCGGAATTTGCGCAGCGCAAGGATTGCCACGTCATCATTGCGGATGAGTGTCAGTTCTTTACCGAGGAGCAGATCGACCAGCTGCGCCGCATTGTGGACGAGCTGGATCTTCCCGTTTTGTGCTTCGGTCTTCGCACCGACTTTATGACGCGCCAGTTTTCGGGCAGCCGCCGACTGTTTGAGGTGGCGGATTCCATCACCGAGATCAAGACCATCTGCACGTGCGGCAAAAAAGCCATCGTCAATGCGCGCATTGACGGCGCAGGACGCGTGGTGACCACGGGTGGACAGATCCTGCTTGGCGGTAACGATTCCTACGTTGCCATGTGCCACAGCTGCTGGAAGCAGGCGATTGCCGCGCAGGAAAGCGAGGCAGGGCATGAATAAGCCCATGATCGTCGGCGTTGCGGGCGGTACGGGATCGGGCAAAACCACGCTGGCAGAGCATATTGCGGCTGCGTTTGGCGAAAGCGTTACCGTTATCGCGCATGACAGCTACTATCATCTGCAGGTAGGCAAGACCTATGAAGAGCGTTGCCTGACCAATTACGACCACCCCGACGCATTTGAAACAGACCTTTTGCGCGCGCATCTGGATGCGCTTTGCAAGGGGCAGAGCGTGGACGTACCGGTCTATGATTATACCATTCATAACAGAAGTGACAAGGTCGTGACGGTGCATCCCACGCCGCTGATCGTTCTGGAGGGCATTCTCATCTTTTCGGATGCCTCCTTGCGCGATATGATGGATCTGCGCGTGTTTGTGGATACCGATGCAGATGAGCGCATTTTGCGCCGCATTCTGCGTGATACCAAAGAGAGGGCGCGCTCCCTGGATTCCGTTATTTCGCAGTATCTGACCACGGTCAAGCCCATGCACGAGGCGTTTGTCGAGCCCTTTAAGCGGTATGCGGACGTCATCGTCCCGGGTGGCGGCAACAACCCCGTCGCCCTTGAGATGATCGTGCAATGCATTTGCAAGCAGACAGGGCTGCATACCGTATAAGCATATCGAATACATTGCATAAGAGGGGACGGTGAGGGTGTGAACTACAAAAGGCTTGTAAGCATAGCTGTATTGCTGTCGGTGCTGATTTTGTCGGCGTGTGCCGCACCTGCGCCGATCGCGCATCAGATCGGGACGCAAAGCCCTGCGCCTTGCGTGTCCCCGGTATATTCGGCTACGGGCGAATTGGTGGAGCTTTCTCTGCAAGAGGGCACGGTGGCTGCCAAGCAGTATATTGCAAGCGAGCAAGAAGTGCGGCAGTACATATATCTTGCGCTGCTGGCGCAGCAGACCGAGATCGATCTTTCGGATTTCCAAATCCCCGCCGACCGCATCACCGAGGTGTTTACCGACGTGATGAATCGCTGTCCCGATCTGTTTTTCGTGCAGCCGGGAATTTCCTATACCTACACCTCGGCAGGGCACGTCGTCACGCTCAATCCGTCGTATCGTATGACGGGAGCAGAGCTTGTGGCGGCGAATGCATACGTCGAGGAGCGGCTGGATGAGATCTGCGCAGGGGTAGACGAGGCGTGGAGCGATTTTGAGATCGCTTTATACCTGCACGACTATCTTTGCCTGCACTTTTCTTACGATACCACCTATCAAATATACGATATATATGGTTTTTTGTCAGAGGGACGCGGTGTGTGCCAAGCCTATACGCTGACCTATATTGCGCTGCTGGAGCGGTACGGTATTGCGTCCGACGTGGCAGTCAGCGCAGACATGAATCACATCTGGAACGTCATCATGCTGGGCGGCAGAGCCTTTCACGTGGACGTAACCTGGGATGACCCGATCCCTGACTCGGCAGGTCAGGCGTTGCACGCAAACTTTTTGCGCAGCGATGCGGGCATTGCGATGACGGGGCACTATGGCTGGCAGAGCGATCTTACCTGCAGCTCGGACGCATATGAGAGCACCTTTTTGGCAAAGGTCAACGTGCCCTTTTCCTATACGGCAGGGCAATGGTTCTATGCGGACGGTGAAGCGCGCGCTGTGTTTGCTGCGGATTTTACCACCATGAGCACCGCGCCCGTTATCCAAACCGATGAGAAGTGGCTGACGCCGGATGGTGGCTCGTATTACATAGATGCCTTTATGGGTGCCGGCACGTATCGCGGTAACCTGATCTATAACACCCCAAAAAAGATACTTGCTCAAAATGTGCAAAGCGGCATCGTGGTGGAAATTGACGCCGAGATACCCCGCGGCATGCAGATCTGGGGGCTTTGGGTGGATGCGGATACCGTGTATTACAGCGTGTCGGATGCACCTGACGGCAGGATGCAGACGTTGTGCGTCAATATTGCAGACCTTGCGGATTATCTGTGGGGAGATGCCGATCAGAACGGCACGGTGGACGGTCGCGACGTGACCGCCATGCTGCGCTATCTGTCGGAGCTGCCCACCGTATGCCACACAGGTGCTGCCGATCTTGATGACAGCGGCGCGGTGGACGCGCGCGACGTGGAGATCTTGCGTCAATATTTAGTTGAAAATCATTAAAATTTATAAATCTGCATCGGATAACAGCATCCGATAGCAAGGGAGGTTCAAATGGATTTTAAGTTTGTGGACAAAAAGTACCGTCCCATACCGTTCTGGTCCTGGAACGAGCGTCTTCGCACCGAGGAAACGCGCAGACAGATCGGCATGATGGATGACGTGGGCATTGGCGGCTTCTTTATGCACGCACGCGGCGGACTTCAGACCGAGTACATGGGTGAAGAATGGTTTGAGAACGTATCTGCATCCATCGACGAGGCAGGCAAGAGAGGTATGCACGCATGGGCGTACGACGAGAACGGCTGGCCCTCGGGCTTTGGCGGCGGTATCGTCAACGGCAAGGGTCTGAAGTATCAGCAGAAGTATTTGCGCGTTAAGACCTTTACGCCCGATCTGGAGGATCCCAGAGGTCCCGAGGTCATTTACTGCTTTGAAAATTACTGCTTCTACTACGAGGTCAACCCCTTCTACGTAGACACGCTTGACGGCGAGGTCATTGAAGACTTTATCACCGAAATTTACGAGCCCTATTATGCAAAGTACGGCACCACCTTTGACGGCTTCTTTACCGACGAGCCGCAGATCTCCCGTAACGGTATTCCGTGGAGCTTTATTATGCCCGAGGAATACGAAAAGGCGTACGGCGAGCCCATTTACGATCACCTCATCGAGCTCTTTATCGAAAGAGGCGATTGGCAGCAGACCAGAATGAACTTCTGGAAGCTGGTTACCGAGCTGTTCTCCAAGAACTATAATAAGCAGATCTACGATTGGTGCGAAGCGCACGGCCTGCTTTACACCGGTCACCTGGTACTGGAGGAAACCCTGGAGGCAC
>JAGBXH010000081.1 GCA_017629395.1 Clostridia bacterium
AATTGCTTCCTCGGGCAGCATATCGTCACCGCGCAGGGGATATTTTCTGCCCTCTGCGGGATTGGAGATCACGGCAAACGAGGTCACCTCGCTGCCTGTGCCCGACGTGGTGGGAATGGCGATCAGGCGAGGGGAGTAGCCCTCTTCGATCTGTCCTGCAAATTTACGCACCGCCTTGGCGGTATCGATTGCCGAGCCGCCGCCGACAGCGATCATGCAAGGATAACGTCCCTTGAGCACAGCTGCCACGCCTGCAATGACCTTGTCCACGGGGGGATCGGGTACAATGTCGGTAAACAGGGTATAGCGGATATGCGCCGCGTCAAGACGCTTGGTCACGTGCTCGACAAGTCCCGAGGTCACGACAAAGGGATCGGCTAAAATGATGACGCTCTCAAAGTCCAGTTCAGAGAGTCTGTCAAGTGCCGATTCACCAAAATATATTTGCGTACCGATGTGGAATTCTTTCATGGTCTTGCTCCTGATGGTATAATACTACACATACATTATAACACAAAGCGAACGTGCTTGCAAGGGATTTGCGAATTTTTTTGAATTTTGTGAAAAGATACACAACGCGTAAGGAAAGCACAGCTGTGAGTGATATTATTGCATAGAAAAGTGATATTGTTGCGCAGAGGTATTCGGTTTGCTTCCTGAAAACCGAGTTGCAAAAAGAGAACCAACCGCGCGCGGTTGGTTCTCTTTTTGCAGTCGTGCCTGTAAGCCGGGTTCTGTCGAGAACGGCCATCTATCTTTGCTCTCTGTCACCAGAAAGCTCCGCACGCTTTTGCGCGCGTGCCACCCATCGGGTCCTTGCGGCTGTCGGGCAGACATGCCCCGAACGGTGTTGCTTTGGGTAGGGTTTACAGCAAACCTATGTTACCATAGGAGTGGGTGAGCTCTTACCTCGCCTTTCCATCCTTACCGCTTGCGCGGCGGTTTATTTCTGTTGCACTTTCCCGGCGGTTACCCGCGGCTGACGTTATCAGCTACCCTTGCCCTGTAAAGCCCGGACTTTCCTCACCGTAATACCTTTCGGCAACATACGGCGCGGCCGCTTAGCAAGGCTGCACAAGGGATTATAGCACAAGACGGGGAAAAAGTCAAGACTTGACGTCGTACTTTTTGATATAAGGAATCCACGCAATACCCGAGGCGCATACGGATGTGATGACCAGCTCGGGGATCATGTAAAGACCGTTGTAGAAGATCGAGTACACGATTGCCAAGAGCTGACCGCTGAAGGCATTCAGAATCACGTTACCGATGGCGTAGAAGCCCTCCTGCGTAAAGAACCACTCTGCCCACGTGCCGAAGAACAAATAGCCCGACACAATGTGCACAGCATAGCGCGCGCCCAAGGCAATGAGTACACCGAGGATGATAGCAGGCACCTTGTGCATTTTGTTTCGCAGCACGCCGCCCAAGCCGAGCGCGGTGTAAGCAACAAAATAGTCAAGGATCAAAATGCCGATGGCAACGCCAATGCCCATAAAGTCTTCGCTTGTGGGCAGAAAATATCCCAGCAGCATTGATCCCTTTCCTGCCATAAGATCCAGGATGATCTGAATCACAGCGTAAGTAAAGCCGCAGAAAAGACCCCATTTGGTGCCGTACATGTAGGCAATCAGCACTAAGGGGAGCATGCTTGCTACGGTAAAGCTGCCGCCGAAGGGCAGGGATAAAAAGGGAACGAGTGCGCAGAGCGCAGCAAGAACGGTTGCGGTCGCCAGCATGATCGCGCTGACGGCAAGTCGTTTGGTTTTTTGAGAGGTATTCATAAATCCTCCCTCCTTTGAAATAAAAATACAACCGCACGAAAAATCTCCGTGCGGTTGATGATTCTTATCCCAAATTCATGCAAATCTTCCTACGCCGGTATTATCCGTATCAGGTTAAGGGTTCACGCGCCTGCGTATCTCAGCCGTTGGCTTTTGCCTTCAGCACCCCTGATTTTTTATGCGGTTGTTCGTGCCTAATTATACTGCCGGTATCGCGTTTTGTCAAGAGTTTTTGCAAAATTTCAAAAAAAATTGCAAAATCCTCTTGCTAAATGTACATATATCTGCTATAATGACAGTACAGAACATGGAAAGGAGTACTATATACCATGAAAAGAATTCTTGCAATCCTGCTGGCTGCTCTGCTGCTTTGCTGCGTATTCGTAGCATGCGATCAAGAAGCTGACAAGCCCGAGGATAAGACGACCGCTTCTACCACCAAGGCTCCCGAGACCGAAGAGCCCACGACCGAAGAGCCCACTACCGAGGAGATCACCACCGATGACGGCCTGCCGGATATGACCGACGTTTACATTGACGTTTGGGATGTGGATGATGCGACTCATAACGCACAGAAAATCGATGCTAACCATAAGGGTATCGGCGTTTGCGTAACCGTTCCCGAGGGTGGCTATCTGTACGAGTCCACTGTTCAGGCACCCAGCTACAGCGACAGCATCGGTAACCTGACCGTTAAGGTCTTTGCATGGAATACCGACTTTGATACCACCGTGGCAGCTGAGCCCATTTACTCTCAGGAGTTCGTTGACTTTGCAGACAACAGCGAGCTGGTTTGCGAGTTCGAAGAGGGCCAGATCCCCGCAGGTAAGTATCTGATTCTGGTATGCGATGCCGTAGATGAGGGCGGCAGCGGCGTAGGTCTGTGGATGGGTAAGCCCTACAAGTCTGCGAACGCGCCCGAGGAGATCACAAAGTACGGTATTGAGTCCTGGATCAACGGCAAGCAGAACAAGAAGAGCATTGCTAAGTTCTCTCTGACTATCACCGAGCCCGAGGCATAACACCATATTGCACAAGTAGACGGGGCACGCAAGTGCCCCGTCTTATATTTTTGCCAAATTTCGCTTTTTTTGCAAATTCTCTTGCAAAACGGGAGAAAATGTGTTATAGTATTAGATGGAAAAAAATATTTGTGAAAGGTGGAACAAATCCATGACTTACAACAAGAAGAATATTGAAGACATCAACGTTGCCGGTAAGAAGTGCCTGGTTCGTTGCGACTTCAACGTACCCGTAAAGGACGGTGTCATCACCTCCGAAAAGAGAATCGTAGAAGCTCTGCCCACCATCAAGTACCTCAAGGAGCAGGGTGCTATGGTAATCCTTTGCTCTCACATGGGCAAGCCCCACAACGTGTTTGACAAGGAGCTCAAGCTGGACAAGAAGGAGATCGCTAAGATCGAAAAGCTGCCCGAGGCTGAAAGAGAAGCTGCTACCGCTGCAGCGCTTGAAAAGGCAAAGGGCGACGTCAAGAAGTTCTCTTTGCAGGTTGTTGCTGATAAGCTCAACGAGCTGCTTGGCGGCGGCGTAGTATTCGCAAACGACACCGTTGGCGAGGACGCACAGGCTAAGGTTGCTGCTATGAAGCCCGGCGACATCGTTCTGCTGCAGAACACCCGCTTCACCAAGAAGGAAGAGAAGAACGATCCCGAATTCGCAAAGCAGCTTGCAAGCTTTGCTGAAATCTTCGTAAACGACGCATTCGGTACCGCTCACCGTGCACACGCTTCCACCGCAGGCGTAGCACAGCACGCAGGTCTGCCCGCAGTTTGCGGCTACCTGATCCAGAAGGAAATTTCCGTTATGGGTAAGGCTCTGGCTAACCCCGAGCGTCCCTTCGTTGCAATCCTGGGCGGCGCAAAGGTTTCCGATAAGCTCAACGTTATCAACAACCTTCTGACCAAGGTTGACACCCTGATCATCGGTGGCGGTATGTCCTACACCTTCCAGGCTGCTAAGGGCTACGGTGTTGGTAAGTCCCTTCTGGACGAGAGCAAGATCGACTACTGCCGCGACATGATGGCTAAGGCAGAGGCAAACGGCGTAAAGCTCTTGCTGCCCGTTGACGTTACCACCATTGCTGAGTTCCCCAACCCCATCGACGCTCCCGTTGACGTTGAGATCTACGACGCTGACAAGATCCCCGCAGAGAGAGAAGGCGTTGATATCGGTCCTAAGACCATGGCTCTGTACGCAGAGGCTGTCAAGAACGCAAAGACCGTTGTTTGGAATGGTCCTATGGGCGTATTTGAGAACCCCACCCTTGCAAAGGGTACCATCGCTGTAGCAGAGGCTCTGGCAGCTTCCGAGGCTACCACCATCGTTGGCGGCGGCGACAGCGCAGCAGCTTGCGAGCAGCTCGGCTATGCTGATAAGATCACCCACATTTCCACCGGTGGCGGTGCATCCCTTGAGTTCCTTGAGGGTCTGGAGCTGCCCGGTATCGCTTGCCTTGCTGACAAGGAATAATTTTCGGAGGACATTTGAAAATGGCTAACAGAAGAACTGTAATTGCGGGCAACTGGAAGATGAACTTCACCCCCGCACAGGCAACTGCTTTTATTGAAGAGATCAAGCCCATGGTGGCAGGTAAGGACAACTGCGATATCATTTTCTGCGCTCCTTACGTAACCATCGACGCAGCACAGAAGGCTGCTGCAGGCTCCAACATCAAGATCGGCGCTGAGAACGTGCACTTTGCAAAGAGCGGCGCATACACCGGTGAGGTTTCCGCAGAAATGCTGACCGCCATCGGCGTTGAGTACGTCATCATCGGTCACTCCGAGAGAAGACAGTACTTCGGCGAGACCGACGCTACCGTAAACGCACGCACCAAGGCTGCTCTTGAGGCAGGCATGAAGGTTATCCTTTGCCTTGGCGAGGTCAAGGAGGAAAGACTCTCCGGTATCACCCGTGAGGTTGTTTCCATGCAGACCAAGCTGGACCTGGCAGGCGTAACTGCTGAGCAGATGGCTAACGTCATCATCGCTTACGAGCCCGTTTGGGCAATCGGTACCGGTCTTACCGCTACCCCCGAGCAGGCTGACGAAACCTGCGGACAGATCCGTGAGGTTCTGGCTGAGATCTACGGCGCAGAGGTTGCAGAAGCTACCACCATTCAGTACGGTGGCTCCATGAACGAAAAGAACGCTGCAGAGCTGCTCGCTAAGGAGCACGTTGACGGCGGACTGATCGGCGGCGCATCCCTGGTTGCTGCTAAGTTCACCGCTATCGTGGACGCTGCACAGTAATCAGATTACAAAATAAAAAATCACCGAATCCAACAAGGATTCGGTGATTTTTTATTGTTTGATCAATTGATAAATGCGTCCTCGCATTCGCGGATCAGCTTATCGATCTTCTTCTGGCAGCTCTTTTGAGACTTAGCCAGCTTGGAGGCAACACTGTAGGACTTGTTTGCGATCGTGCCATAGATAACACTCTGAATGGGCGTTCCGATGGCGTAGTCGTATGCAAGCTCGAAAACGTTACGGAAGTTATCGTGAATGATATCGATCATTGCGCCTGCCTGCGGGTCGTCGGTGTACTTGACCTTGAGCGCAGTCTCATAGTACTGCGGCATAACGGTCTTGTCGGTCTCGCGGTTGAGAACCTCCAGCACGGTGCTGATAAAGTCCATATCGTTGATCGCGGTGGTCAGAATAACGCCAATCTCGGTGGTATCGTGCGAGGAGGTGTTGTACTGCTTGTCGGAAGCCAGCAGCATGGGATAGGGAATGATGCCCGCATCGTGCTCCATGTGGCGCATGTTTTCCAGCGAGCCAAGACGCTGATAGCCAACGATGAGTGCCTGGTCGTTGATAAAGGCATCCAGCAGCTTTGCCTCGGTGAAGGCGAAGGTGCCCTCGCTGTACATCAGGTTATAAATGCTCTCGGTCAGTGCATAGGTGCGGTCGTTGTTAATGGTGATGAGAGGATAGCCGTTTTCGTCACGGGTCATGTAATTGGTACCGCCCGATGCGATCAGCGGAATGGAGGAGCCCCAGATCTCACTGATGCCGTAGCCGTATCTGTCCTCATTATCCGCCTTGCCGTTACCGTTCAGGTCTACGTAGTTGTCGGCAATGATTTCCAGCATTTTAGCATGCGTCCATTCGTAGTTGAGCACGACGTCGTAAAGCTCGTCGGGGTTACCGTATTTGTCCTCGTAGAGCTCCTTGTTGTAGATCAGACAGTGCGCACTGCGGATAATGTCCGCAAAGTAGTCACCTGCCAGCAGGAACTGATAGCCCTCAATAAAGCTGACGCCCGTCATGTAGTCGGAGTACCAGTATTTTTTGTCGAAGTCGAACTTGTACTCGGGATCAAGCGTATTGACAAAATAGCCGCTGGTGCTCAATCCTGCCAAAGGGTAGAGGTCGTTGATGATCAGGTCAAACTCATCCGTGCCGGAGCTTACGAACTTTTTGATATCGTCCGCAACTGCGGTATAGGGAAGGTCGGAGTGTACGTACTCGAGGTTGATATCAAGCAGCTCCTCGGTGTCAAGATTTCTCTTATACACAGCAGAGGCTACGATATCGGAGGAATCTGCCTCCTCGGTACCTTCAATCATAAAGTTGGAGTTACCCATTGCGGTTGCGGCGACGTTGACACTGGTGTAGATCCAGAATTCGCGGCCGTCATAATTCACGTTTGCAAAGGGATCCGGTTCGAGTTGGGTTTCGTTTCCGGAATTCTCAGGCTCTTGGTCCGTGTTTGTCTCGGCACAAGCAGCAAGGCAGGAGAGAAGCAGAAGAGCAGTCAAAAGTGCAGCAAGAATACGTAAGCGCATAACGGTTCTCCTTATATGAATTTGGTTTAAGAATTACTGTACGGGAGTTACGGTTGCTTCGGCAAAGGTCTGACCTGCAGTCCAGGTCACGTTGTAAACGATGGTGCCGTGTGCTAAGAAATTCTGTGCAAAGCCTGCGTAGTGCAGCTGTGCCAGGTCTGCCTGGCAGAAGCTTTCCAGTGTAGGCATGTCCACCATTTCACCCAGCAGGGAGTAGTAGCTGTCGTCCAGCTTTTCCAGGTAGCTTGTGAATTCGGGCTCGGTGACGTCCGGCGCCCAGTCGTAGTAGTCCACGATACGGAAGGTGACCTTTGCGCTGAGCTTGTCACCGGTTCTCTGTACCATAGAGAGATCAGCCATGGTATGATACGTACCAAGGGCGTAATAGATCGTGCCGTCCTGGGACTTCAGGCTGGTAAAGCTCATGGGCTTATCCTGATTGACGGAGACGCCGCTCTGACCGTCCTTGACCAGATTTTCCGCTGCCTTCATGGCTGCGTTGATGCAAGCGGTCTGTGCTGCATTTACCTTGGGGTGAGAGAGCATTTCTTCCATTCTTGCACTGTAGTCGTAGGTATCTCCGCTCATGTCAATGTAATGCTTGACCATTTCTGCACCAAATCCGAGATCCAGCGTAAAGCCGGTCTGCTCGTAAAGCTCGTCAAGCTGCTGCTGCACGTCGTATTCATCAACGTACGCCTGATAGTTCGCAATGCAATCGGCGATCTTGTAAATATGGGAGATCTTTTCATCGGAATAGGAAGAGCCGGTAGCCCAGGTATCCGAGGTGTACTTGACCTGCTCTGCAAAAATTTCCTCCAGCTTACGAACGGGACGGTCGGTAGAGAAATTACCGTACTGCGTTGCGCCCGCATCCGTCGAGGGAGCTTGTGTGGTGCTTTCTGCGGTAGTGCCGTTATTCGTGCCGGGAACACCTGTATCAGGGGTCTTGTCGCAGCTGATCATAACAGCGCACGTCATGCCCAGCGCAAGCGCAAGGGCGATGATTTTTTTCGTCATGTTCATTTTAATATCCTCCATGTATATAATATGCCATACTAATACAATGTAAAGTATACCACAAACGTGCAGGAATGTCAATCTCTTTTCATGTAATGTTAAAAACTTAGCATCTGCTGTGCAGAACAATCTGCGAATGAGGGCTGCGCCCAAGATGACGCAGCCCATATCGGTTGGATCAGCCTATCTTGACTGTGATAGAGGAGATGTAGAATTCGCAGGGCTGAACCTGGTAGAAGCGCAGCGTATCCGTGCCGTTCGGAGGAGTCTCGATAAAGGTCAGCGTATAGTGACCGGGCACGTTGGGATCTGCTTTGATGGTGTAATGTACCTCGGCACTGTTCTGACCGCCGCCCGTCATGTTCAACAGAACGAAGGCACCTCTCCAGGAGCCATCCGGCTCCTTGTCATCCAGATTGCCCTTGCAATCGTATATGTCAAAGGTGATGGTGTAGCGTTTTCCGCCAAGCAGAGGATTGCACAGCGCGATTCCGTCAAAGTTTTCAGCAAAGTAGTACGCGTATTCGCCAAATCCTGCTGCGGCAAGCGTTTCCTTGGTAAAGTCGTTGAGGCAAGAGGAATCCACGTAAGTGTTCTCGCTTGTTTCAAAGAAGATGCCATTTGCAAAATCAAAGGTAAAGCCTGCCTTGAGCTGCTCCTCGGTGACCTGGGTCATGTTTTGGGGAATGAAGGTCTTGTTGGGGGCAAGCCCGGGCATTTTGGTGATGGTAAAGTTACCTACGTAAATGTCCGCGTAGGAGGCGGGGGTGTTGTTGATAAAGAACTTGAGCTGGTATTCACCGGTTGTGCCGATCTGCCAATCCATTTCAAAGTGGTAGAGTCCCTCGCCTGCAAAAATACCTTCCTTGAGCACGCGGTTGCCGGGAGTGTTGTCCATTGCCAGCAGGTAGATGGTAGAGCCCTTGGAAATGGGGGAGGCGATGTAGGCATCGATGCTGATGTGATAGGTCGTGCCTGCGGAGAAGTAGGAGCGTTTTTCAATACCGGTAAATTCAGCCATGTTACCGTCCAGATGCAGGATGCTTTCACCGAATTTGTCGGGGTTTTCCGCAATTGCCTGCTTGGCAGCGGCGTTGGTTACGTCGGCTGCGCTGATGGCTTTACCGCCCTTGATGGTTACGTTTCTGTCCCATACGAAGGTGTGACCTGCCTCCAGCTGGCTGGGTGAGGGGTTCTTGTTGACGAATGCGGAAATCGTCAGCTCGCCAAGGTATACCGTTCCATCGCTGCTGCATTCGATATACGCGATCTTAGCGGCGCTGTCTGCGTTGTACATCAGCGTGACGGTGGTCAACTCACCGGTTTTTTCGAACAAATTATCGCTTACGACCGTTCCGCCTATGACAAGGCTTGCCTTGACGGGGGTCTGTGCGTAGTAGGTCAGCTTGAGTATGTAGCTGTTGCCCTTCTTGTACAGGCAGGGGAGCGCAGAGGCACTCAAACCGTCCAAGTACAGCTTTTCGCCCTGAGCAGCAGAAATTGCGAGCACGTTTTCTCCCACACGCTCTACGTACTGCATAGCCTCGGGAGCTGCGGTAACGGTGGCAATACTGCCGGTCATGGGCATGGTGAACAGCGACCAATCCCAGCTGACGCCCATCGCGAGATCACCTTCCGTGGGGGAAATGACCTGCGGCTCGCCGTTGGCGGCATTCTTGACCGTGTAAAGCTCCTCGACCGTATAGGTGTCGTTTATGGTAAAGGCTGCATTGGTTCTGGTATAGGGCTCGCCGCCATTGAAGGTGCAGCCCCAGAAGCCGATGTCCTTGATCTGCTTACCGATCTCCTTCAAGCGCTTTGCCGTGTTGCGGTTATAGGCATCGATCTGGATCTCGCCGCCGTTGAAGGTACAGCCAACAAAGTCCACGTTGCCGGGCATGGGACCCTCTACCGAGCCCTCAACCATCATCCAGGTCACCAGCATGTCAAATACCGTGTTTTCTACGTACAGATTACGCAGGAAGCGGAACGTACCCTGGAAGTGACAGTTGGTGATGGTACTGCCGGGAGCACCGGTGTCGCGGTTTGCAACCACGCAGCCCTCGCTGACCTGATCGATGGTCTGTCCGTAGTACAGGAGAATGGTGCGAGAGCCGTCAGCATTGCTGATAATGGAACGCACGCGTGCGTTGCCCTTATATTCACCGCTCTTGAGATCGTAGATGTCCACGGTGTCACCGGGGGAGCAGATAAATACGTCTGCGGGATTTTCGTAATTCTTGACGTCAAAGGAATTGTTGCTGTTAACGGCGGAAACAACGCCGAGCGTAGCGGCAATGTTGAAAACGTCGTCGAACAGCACGTCCGCTTCACAATTGTTCCAGTGAATGCCTTCGGAGTTGTTCTTGCAATGGTAGCCGTCGCGCCATGCAACCATTTTGATCTCTTTGTTATTGTTGGGGGCGGGAACGAGATCTACGTTCTCAAAGAACAGGTGATCGTCGTTGTGCATGAGTGCCCAAACGAAGGAGGAGGCTGCGTGTACGCCGATGTTTTCAAACAGCATGGGCTGATCGGAGCCTCTGACGTCAAATACCTGGTCAGCTGCGTGTCCTACGCCGGGATTGGGCAGATATACCAGGTCACCGGGCCTGTAGGTGTGACCCTTATAGGTGATGGTCAGCTCCTTGTCACCGGTTTTGTGCGATGCGGTCATAAAGGCGTGCGGACGCTGCTGCGTGCCTTCGTTATATTTGATCGAAAAGCCGTTGCCGCCAAAATCGTGGTGGTCAACGTAAGGATTCTCGTCCAATTCAAACACCACGTCAGCGCCCTTAACCTCCTTGACCTTGCCGACCAGATATACGGGTACAGCATAGTCAAAGTGCAGATTTGCGACCTTGACGTTACCGCAGTCGCTAAAGCGCATATAGCGCATATTGGGTGTGATCAGAATGGTGGAACCGCAGCCGTCAACGGTCATGCCGTGTGCGCCATCGAGAAAGAAGGGAGCCACTCTGCTGCCGGGAACGGAGGAAACGTAATAGGTTTTGTTTTCTTCAAATTTGAGCGTTGCGTGCTGTTCTGCAGCGGCGTTCAAGGCCTGGAAAATAGCAGCACCGTCGTTGGTCTCACCGTCACCGACAGCACCGAAGTCCTTGACGTACAGTACGGTATCGGTGGTGGCACCAATGCCTTGCTTGATCTTGTCCAGCTCCTGCTTCTTGGCAGCGAGCGGATCAAGCTCGGGCTCGGGCTCGGGTTCTTCGCCGGGGTCTGTCGTGCTTTCCTCGGGCAGGGTGGTATCCGCCTCGGTTTGTGCGGGGGGAGCGGGGGGCTGCTTGCAGGCCGCTAAGGGAAGCAGCATGCAGATACAAAGTAAAAATACCAAAATTTTGATTGATCGCATAGGTTACCTCCGAAAATTAGTGACATTGTATAAATGCAAACTTATTATATCACACTGTTTGGTGTATTTCAATAATAAAGTCATATAAAAGCACAATTTGGGGCAATAAATAGCAATAATTGTCCTATCTGCGCCTGAGGTTGTTACAAATGTAACATTATATCGGCTGAATTGTGAACAAACGTACAAGCTGCTTGACAAAGTGCCCGACTCTACCTATAATGTAGAGGAATTTGAACCTGCTATGAAAAGAGGGAATCATTATGAAAAAGCAAACAGAAAAGCCATCCGGAAGCTATTGCTCCAAGATCTGGGATGCCGGAGATCTCTATGCTGCCATGCGTGCACACGGAGATAAGGTCGCGCTGCGCTATATAGAGGGCGGCAAGGTCGAGGAGATGACCTATACGCGGTTTTGTAACAATATTCTGGATATGGCAGCGGGACTTGATGCGCTGGGTCTGTCCGGCAAGAGAATTGCCTTGATCGGTGAAAACAGCCCCAAGTGGCTGACGGCATATATTGCCGTGCTTGCGCTGGACAGCGTGATCATTCCCATGGATAAGGAGATCGCCATTGACCAGATCGAGCAGTTCATCGCGTCGGTGGATGCTGAAGCGGTTATTTACGGGGAGTCCTTTAACGGAAAGTTTGATGCCGCAATAGACAGCCACCCTACCCTGAAGCATTTTATCCCCATGCTGCCCGAAAGAGGGGACCATGAAAAGGTCACAGCCTTTGAAAAGGTACTGCGTATGGGAGGCGGCAGTGTGCGTGCCGGCTGGAATCTGCCCCGCATTACCGACCGTGCAAAGATGGCGCAAATGCTGTTTACCTCGGGCACGACGGGCTCTTCCAAGTGCGTCATGCTCAGCCAGCAGAATATCTATTCCACGGTCAATGCAGCAATGCGTTACATTAACATGACGCCCGATGACGTTTCCTTGAGCGTGCTGCCCGTGCATCATACCTATGAGCTGATGTGCCTGCAGGCAGAGCTGCTGCTCGGTATGACCGTGTGTATCAACGACAAGCTGCGCCACGTGGTCAAGAACATGAACCGCTTCCAGCCCACCATCATGACGCTTGTGCCCCTGTTCCTTGATACCATGGAGAAAAAGGTATGGGCTGAGGCAGAGAAAAAGGGCAAGGATAAGACGCTGCGAGCAGCCATGAAGACCTCGGATGCGTTGCGTAAGACGGGCGTGGACGTGCGTCGCAAGCTGTTTTCTGACGTGCACCGTGCGTTTGGCGGCAATTTGCGCACCATTATCTGCGGCGGTGCAAAGCTCAACCCGGCACTTATTCATACCTTTGAAAGCTTTGGCATTACGGTCTATGAGGGCTGCGGTATTACCGAATGCTCGCCCTTGACTACGCTCAATCCCTTCTTTGCACCCAAGCCGGGGTCTATTGGCAGACCCGTGAGCAGCTGCAATCTGCGTCTGGATACTGCGGGCTACGGCAAAAACGACAAGGGCTACCGCGAGGGTGAGATCCAGGTCAAGGGAAGCAACGTCATGCTTGGCTATTACCAAAATCCCGAGGCAAACGCCGCCGTGTTTACCGAGGACGGCTGGTTCCGTACGGGTGACGTGGGCTACATGGATGAGCAGGGATACTATTATATCACCGGCAGATGCAAGTCGGTCATCGTGCTGGATAACGGCAAAAACGTGTTCCCCGAGGAGATCGAGGAGTACCTTGGCGCGCTTGACACGATTGCCGAATGCGTGGTCGTAGGCAGAAAGACAGATGAGCACACACCCACGGCGCTGGTTGCGGTCATTTATCCCAATTACGATAAGTTTGAAAAGGATTGCTCGGATGAGAACGTCAAGGCAACCATTCTTGCCTCCATCCGTGCCATCAACCGTAACCTGCCCAGCTTCAAGCAGGTATCTCTGATCGAGCTGCGCCCGACAGAGTTTGAAAAGACGACTTCCAAGAAGATCAAGAGACATTTGGTCAAATAATATTCCAAAATCATGGCGGGAGGGGCTTGCCCCTCCCGTGATTTTATGTTATAATGTGTTTGATGATAGCAGAAAATTGCAGAGCACCGTCTTGCTCCGCAGGAGATATTCTGCGTATTTTTGCAAGGAGGAAACGTATGCTGCGTCTTATCAAACGATGCCCCGCATATATGGCGGGATACAAGGCATATTGCCAAGAGCTATATGACAATGGCGTGCTCTATTTCCGTCCCACCGATCCGAGGTGCATCGATGACGGCTGGTTTGAACGCACAAAACCGTTGTACGATAAAAAGGAGCAGGGGCTGATCCGGGGGCAATCTCCGAGCATTCACTATTGGGCGGTGGACGGGGAACGCTTTATTGGCGAATTTCAGCTCAGAACGCAGTTTACGGATAAGGTCATGACCGAGATCGGCAGCATTGGCTATGCCGTTCGCGTAACAGAGTGGGGAAAGGGCTACGGCACGCAAATTCTGCAAAGCGGCTTGGAGATCGCAAAAGCCTACGGCATGGAAAGGGTGCTATTGACCATCCATGAAAATAACGTCGCGTCCATTCGCCTGTGCGAAAAAATGGGTGGGAAGTGGCAAGATACCATCCAAGCCTATAATGACGTGGAGGGGCATCACAGCCTTCGGCGATATTGGATCATGTTGTCATAAGAAAAAACTCCGGCAAATGGGGCTGACAAATTAACGGTAAGAAGAATCAAACACCAATGCTTTCAAATAGTAATTGCCGTAGGTGCTGGCGATCACTGATCGCCCCTACGGCTGATTTTGTTTGGGTTTTACTTATCAAAACCCACAACATAGTCACTTGTAGGGGCGAGAATTTCGGCATAGCCGAAATATGTGATCGCCAGCGCCTACTGCAACTATCTATAAAAAACAATTAAGGACTGCATCCAAGTGATACAGTCCTTGATTTTTGCGGAATTCACTGCTTATTCCGCAGCCCCATCTGTCGGAGCTCTTAATAGATGGAAAGATCAATCCTTCTTCTTGATGCAAACAACGCCAAGTGCAATGATTGCAACAACTGCACCGATGCTTACGATGCTGCCGCAGCCCTTCTTTTCCTCGGGCTTTGCAGCTGCGGGCTTCTTGGTGCCTTCCTCGGTCTCTTCCTCGGTTTCAGCCTCGGTAGTAGCTACTTCTTCGGTGGTGGGAGCTTCGGTCTCCTCCTCTTCCTCAAAGCCGCACCAGTTGTAAGCATCCTCTTCGGTCTTGAACATAGCAATCTCCATCAGGTAGATCACATCACCCTCGTCCATGCCGATAGGGTCGATTCTGAGCTGGGTGATTTTGCCTTCCCATGCACCCTCAAGGTTGAAGATGAAGTAGGTAAAGCCGTTTGCCTCATCACAGTATTCGCTGGTTGCCTTAGCGTCCTCGGTGGGAGCGGTTACGGAACCTGCGCAGTGGTAGATCTCAAAGTCATCGTAGTAGCCATCCTCGGGAACTGCGAACTTGAGAACGATGTAGGAAACCTCCTCACCGGTCAAGGGGGTCAGGTCGTACTTCTTAAAGTAGGTGGAGTAATTGATCGTGAAGTTGGGGTCTTCGGGATACTTGATATTGATCTTGTAGCCTTCCCATTCACCCTTCTTAGAAACGCCGCTGCTCTTTGCCAGACCATTGCTTCCGCCGATGGGATTGGGCTTTGCAATCAGATCAACGTCGAAGACGAGTCTGTCATTGGTACGCTCAACGGGTGCAGCCTGCTCAGCAGTGGTTTCTTCTCCGGCTGCTGCGGTGGTTTCTTCATTTGCATAAGCGCAGAGAGCCAGGCAGGAAGCCAGCATCAGCACGCAAAGCATCAGGGACAATACTTTTCTCATAACTTTTCTCCTTGTAAGTAATATGGGTTTACACATATATTTTACATGCAATGCGATTATTTGTCAACAGTTTTTTTAAGAAAATGCGTTTATTCGCCCTTGCAGGAGCAGGGCTTGGTGAAAAATCCGGTCAGATCCATTTCCCATTTGCCTTGCTCGTTTTGGCGAAATCCGATGGCTTTGATCAAGCCCTCGTCCTGCACCTCTCCGGTATAGTAAGCAAGATGCACGTCGCAAAGGTCAATGAAATTGAGCGCAGCTCTGCCTGCCGTGAACATGGCTTGGAAAGCGTCCGCGTCGGGCAGGGAGATCAAGGAATGCACCTCACCGTGATCCTCGTAAATATTAAACTGACAAACGCCCGAAAATTTGCCCTCGTCCCAAACGCTGTAGCAAAAATCCTCGGGTAAAAATTCCACACCGCAAAGGCTGCAGACCTTTTTTTGCGTGGGCTTGTCCTGTATGGGCTTGACCTCAAACATGATCCCTCTCTCCTTTCAGATAAGCAACCTGAGCTGCGCTCAGACGCACGTATTTTCCCTCGGGCACCTCTCCAAGCTCCAATTCTCCGATAGCAACGCGCACCAGCTGCTTGACGCGTAAGTTCTGCAGCTCGCAAATGCGGCGGATCTGGCGGTTGCGCCCCTCG
>JAGBXH010000082.1 GCA_017629395.1 Clostridia bacterium
CCTACATCCGTAGGGGCGATTCACGATTCGCCCGCACACCCCACTCCCGTAGGGGCGATTGGCGAATCGCCCGCGCCCGTATCTGCCGCGCCCCTGCCCGCAGAGCCGGAAAAGCCTGTGTTGCCCACCGCCGAAAAGGGCACTTACCGCCTTGTCGGTCAGGTGTTCAACGCGTATCTGATCGTAGAGATTGGAGATCGTATGCTGCTCATTGACCAGCACGCGGCACACGAGCGCATTCTGTTTGAGCAGCTCAAAGCCAACATGAAGGAAAAGGACGTATCCTCGCAGCTTCTCATGCTGCCCATTGAGGTCATGATGACCTCGGGCGAGGTGCAAACGTTGGGTGATTTCCGTACCGAGCTTGAGGCGGTAGGCTTTAGCTTCTCGACGGGCAAGTTTACCGTAACGGTAGATGCGATTCCCGTAGGGCTGGAAGCCGATCAGGTGGCGCAAATGCTGCCCGTGGTTGCCGAAAGATTGCAGAGCGGAACGGGAAATGCCACCTTGACGCGCGATATCGTGTTTGAAAAGGCACTGTATCAAGGCTCGTGCAAGGCGGCGATCAAGGCAGGGCGCGTATACGCTCCCGAGCATCTTTCCTGGGTGGTGGATCAGCTCATGGCACTGCCCGATATTACCTACTGCCCGCACGGCAGACCGGTTGCCATGGAAATGAGCAAGAAAAACCTTGACAGACAATTTGAAAGATCATAAATAAATATACATAAACAGGCGGCATCCTGTACTGATGCTTGCCAAAGAAAGGATTAAGTTATGTTCGAACTTAAAAAGCAAGAGGGAAGAGCACGCAGAGGCGTGCTGCATACCCCCCACGGCGATATTCAAACGCCGGTCTTTATGAACGTAGGCACTTGCGCTGCTATCAAGGGCGGCGTGTCTACCGTGGAGCTCAAGACCATTGATTGCCAGGTCGAGCTTTCCAACACTTATCACCTGCACATCCGTCCCGGTGATAAGCTGATTCACGATATGGGCGGACTTCACAAGTTCATGAACTGGGACAGACCCATTCTGACCGACTCGGGCGGATTCCAGGTCTTCTCTCTGTCCTCTTTGCGTAAGATCAAGGAGGAGGGCGTGTACTTCGCTTCCCATATCGACGGTAAGCGCATTTTCATGGGTCCCGAGGAGAGCATGCAGATCCAGTCCAATCTCGCCTCCACCATTGCCATGGCATTTGACGAGTGCGTGGAGAACCCCGCAACCTACGAATACGTCAAGCAATCCTCCGAGCGAACCATTCGCTGGCTGGCACGCTGCAAGGCAGAGATGCAGCGTCTGAACACCCTGCCCGAAACCATCAACAAGCAGCAAATGCTGTTTGGTATCAATCAGGGCGGCACGTATGAGGATCTGCGTATTGACAATATGCAGCGCATTGCAGAGCTTGATCTGGACGGCTACGCCATCGGCGGTCTTGCCGTGGGTGAGAGCACCGAGGATATGTACCGCATCATTGATGCTGTCGAGCCTCATATGCCCAAAAACAAGCCCAGATATCTCATGGGTGTGGGCACGCCCTGCAACATTCTTGAGGCGGTGCACATGGGTGTTGACTTCTTTGATTGCGTCATGCCCTCGCGTAACGCGCGTCACGGTACGCTGTTTACCTGGGAGGGCAAGATGAGCGTGCTCAACGAAAAGTACGCACGCGATCCTCGTCCCATTGGTGTGACTTGCGATTGCCCCACCTGCCAAAATTACAGCCGTTCCTATATCCGCCACCTGATCAAGGCAAAGGAATCGCTTGGTATGCGCCTGGCTGTTCAGCACAATCTGTATTTCTACAATCAGCTCACGCGCCGCATCCGCGAGGCTTTGGACGAGGGCAGATTTGAGGAGTTCTATCAGAGATACCATGTAGCCCTTGGCGAAAGGAATCCCGACTGATGATCAAAGCGGTAATTTTTGACAAGGACGGCACGCTGCACGATACCGAGCAGGTGTATCACCGCGCATGGCGCGCGGCGGCAGAGCAAACCGGTGTGCCCGATATTATGGACTTCGTCGCACTTTGTACGGGCACAAACGCGCATCAGACTGCGATCTTGTGGCAGGAATTTTACGGAGATGCCTATGATTTTCCGTCCTTTTGGGCGTTGCGCGATGCGCTTTACGACCGGATCATTGAAGAGGACGGCTTGCCCATCAAGAAAGGCGCGTACGAGCTGCTGGACTATCTGCAGGCAAACGGCATCAAGATCGGACTTGCTACCTCTACCAACGCAGAGCGTGTGAACCGACACCTGGAGCTTTCGGATATGAAAAAGTATTTTGATGCCGTTGTCACGGGCGATACCGTGCCGAACGGCAAGCCCGCGCCCGATATCTTTTTGATTGCTGCGGAGCGTATGGGCGCAGATCCCGCGCAAAGCATGGGCGTGGAGGACTCCTTCAACGGTGTGCGTGCGGTGCATGCTGCGGGTATGTGTACGGTTATGGTGCCGGATATGATCTCACCGACCGATGAAATTCTGGGGCTGTGTGACGCCTGCCCCCAAACGCTGACTGACATTATCACGATCATAGAAAATATGAAAGGAAGCAAGAATCATGATTGACAAAAGACTTGCCGAGGAGATCCTCGGTATTGCGCTCTCGGGTGGCGGCGATTTTGCCGAGATCTACCAGGAGCTGACCAAGAACGGCAACGTCCGCCTGCTGGACGGTAAGATCGAAGCCATTGGCGATAACGTGCTGTCCGGTGTGGGCATCCGTACCTTTATCGGCACGCAGACCGTATATGCCACCACGACCGATATTACAAGAGAAGGGCTGATCCGTTGCGCAAGAAGTGTTGCCGAGGCTGTCGGCGAGATCAAGGGTGCTGTATCCGTGCGCCTTTGTGAGCGCATTTTCCCCAATATTCACCCCGTGACGCAAGTGCCTGCAACGGCAGATATGAAATATAAGCTGGATCTGCTCAAGTCGGCTTGCACTACTGCAAAGAACTACCACGAGAGCATCGTACAGGTGGGCGGTACGCTCTTGACCGTGGATCATTCCATCCTGATTGCCAACTCTGAGGGATTGTACACCACCGACAGACACATCCGCACCCGTATGGCGGTCAACGCAGTTGCCTCCAACGGCAAGGAAAACCAGTCGGGCTCTTGCGCACCCGGTCGCGGCATGGGTCTTGAGGTGTTTGACCTCTTCAAGCCCGAGGACATCGGCTACGAGGCAGCAAGACAGGCGGTGGTCAATCTGAACGCGGATTACTGCAAGGCAGGAAAGATGACGGTTGCCATTGAAAACGGCTTTGGCGGCGTGATCTTCCACGAGGCTTGCGGACACTCCTTGGAGGCTACCTCGGTTGCCATCGGTGCATCGCAGATGGCAGGCAAGTTAGGTCAGATGATTGCAAATCCCAAGGTCACCGCCATCGATGACGGTACTATCCCGAACGCATGGGGCTCTGTCAACATTGACGACGAGGGCAATCCCACGCAAAGAAACGTGCTCATCGAGAACGGTGTGCTCAAGAGCTACATGATCGACCGTCTTGGTTCTCGCCGTATGGGGCTTCCCATGACGGGTAACAGCCGCAGACAGGGCTACGACTATGAGCCCACCAGCCGTATGACCAATACCTTTATCGACAACGGTCCCGATAAGAACGAGGATATCATCGCCTCCATCGAATACGGACTTTACTGCAAGGAAATGGGCGGCGGCTCGGTCAATCCCTTGACGGGCGCGTTCAACTTCGCGGTGCGTGAGGGCTACATTGTGCGTAACGGCAAGATCTGTGAAGCCGTGCGCGGTGCTTCGCTGATCGGTACGGGCTCGCAGATCCTCAAGGATATCGACATGGTCGGTCAGAACCTGGCAACCGGTCAGGGTATGTGCGGCTCATCGAGCGGCAGCGTGCCCACCGACGTAGGCCAGCCTCTTATCCGTGTATCCGAGATCACGGTCGGCGGCAGATAATGGAGGTACGAAATGGAACTTAGCAGAGCAAAACAGATCATTTTTGATGCTGCAAAGGCAGCAGGTCTTGAAGAATATGAGATTTACTATATGAACGGTGCAAGCCTTTCCGCAGAGGCACTCAAGGACTCTTTGAGCGCGTTTTCCTGCGGTGAGGGAGGCGGCATCAGCCTGCGCTGCATTGTGGACGGTAAGATGGGATATGCTTCCACCGAGCTTTTCGAGGAAACGGAGCTTGCAGACCTTGTGCGCCGCGCTTGCGATAACGCGCGCTATATTGAAAAGGAAGATACCGCGCCCATTTTTGCGGGATCTGAGAGTTACGCTGCCCTGAACCTGCCCGAGTATACGCCCTTGACGGCAGCCGAGGCTAAGGCAATGACGCTGGATATGCAAAAGCAGATTTATGCCTGCAGCGAGGCTGTCACCGACGGCACGCAGGCTGCTTGCATGTCTTCGTCTACCGAGATCTATCTGTGCAACTCGCACGGGCTGGAGCTTTCCAACCGTGTCGGACTTTCCGGTGTTTACGCAATGCCCATTATCAAGGTAGGCGAGGAGAGCGCGGACGCATTTGAGTTTGCGCTGTGCTCGGACAAGGAAAAGGTTGCAACTATTGCCAAAGCCGCAACCGATAAGGCACTTGCCAAGATCGGTGCGGGCAGCGTGGCGTCCGGCAAGCACAATATCGTGTTTGCAGGCAGCCAGATGCGCTCGCTCCTCTCGGTATTCGCAAGCGCATTCTCCGCAAAGAACGCGCAGCTGGGGCTTTCCTTGCTGGCAGGCAAGGAAGGACAGCAGATCGCTGCGGAGTGCGTCAGCATTGTAGACGACCCCATGAGAGAGGGCTCGCCCATGCAGACCCACTTTGACGGTGAGGGCGTTGCTACCTATAAGAAGAACGTTGTCAAGGACGGCGTGCTGACCACGCTGCTTTATGACCTGACCACCGCCGCAAAGGCAGGCGTGGCGTCTACCGGTAACGGCAAGCGCGGCTCGTACGCGTCCACCGTGGAGGTCGCTCCTTTCAACTTTGGTCTTTGCCCCGGCAGCATGACCGAGGACGAGCTGCTTGCCAAGGCACAGAACGGTATTTACGTTACCGCGCTCAAGGGCTTGCACGCCGGTGCGGACGCTACCACGGGCGACTTCTCGATCGAGAGCGAGGGCTTTTTGATCGAAAACGGTCAAAAGACCACCTACGTGCGCTCCTTTACCGTTGCAGGTAACTTCTTCGAGCTACTCAAGGATATCGACAGCCTGTCCGATACCGTGGATTGGGGCATCCCCGGCGGCTTTACCGCCTTCGGTGCACCCGCAGTTCTGGTACGCGACATGAGCGTAGCAGGTAAGTAATCCACAAGTAAATGAAATCACGCCTCGGGTGCAATGCATGCGGGGCGTATTTTTATGCTTTATACAAGAAAAATTGCAATTCCTCTTGACAAAAAATGCATTTTTGTATATAATTAAGATAAGTATTGTAAACTGCATAAAGTGTTTTTTGCTATACTGACATAGAACTAAAACAGAAAAGGAGGTGCACAAGAAAATGCCATGGAATAACCCCATTTTTTGGGTTTGCATTGCTGTTGTAGCCGTTGCAGGCATCGGCGTTGGTGCTTTGATCGGTATTCTCTACCGCAAAAAGGTAGCAGAAAGACTCATCGGTTCGGCTGAACAGAAGGCGAAGGTCATCGTCGAAGAAGGCGAAAAGCAGGCGGCTTCTGCACAGAAAGAGGCTATGCTCTCTGCCAAGGAAGACATTATGCGTCAGCGTAACGACTTCGAGAGAGAGATGAAGGAGCGCAGAAACGAAGTTTCCAGAACCGAGTCCCGTCTTGCCAAGAAGGAAGAAACGCTTGAAAAGAAGACCGAGCAGGTTGAGCACAAGAGCGAGCAGCTTGACAAGAAGATCAAGGAGAACGAACAGTTCCGCGAACTGATCGCTGAGCAGCTCAAAATGCAAATGAACAAATTGGAAACCATTGCAGGCTATTCCGCAGAGCAAGCCAAGGAAGAATTGGTTGCACGCGTGGAAAATGAGGCGAAGGAAGAAATTGCCAGACGCCTTGAAGAGCTTGAAGCACAGTACAAGGAAGATGCCGAGGAAAAGGCTCGCGACATCATCACACTTGCCATTCAGCGTTATGCATCCGATCAGGTTGCAGAGGTGACCATCTCGACCGTCGCGCTCCCCAACGACGACATGAAGGGACGCATTATCGGTAGAGAGGGCAGAAACATCCAGCAGCTGGAAAAGCTGACGGGCGTTGAGCTGATCGTGGATGATACCCCCGAGACCATCATTCTTTCGGGCTTTGATCCCGTTCGCCGCGAGGTAGCAAGACTTGCACTTGAAAAGCTGATCTCCGACGGCAGAATCCATCCTACCCGTATTGAGGAAATGGTGGAAAAGGCAAAGAGAGAGGTCGATACTGCAGTCAAGCAGGCAGGTGAAAGAGCTATTTACGAGGTTGGCGTTCGCAATCTGAACCCCGAGCTTGTCAGACTCTTAGGTAGACTTCGCTACAGAACCAGTTACGGACAAAACGTACTTAAGCACTCCATCGAGGTTGCGTTCCTTGCAGGCGTGATGGCAGAGGAGCTGGGTGTGGATGCAACGCTTGCACGCCGCGCAGGTCTGCTTCACGACATCGGTAAGGCATTCCCGCAGGACGTGGAAGGTACGCACGTACAGATCGGTGTGAACGCACTTAAGAAGTACAAGGAAAACCGCGACGTTATTCATGCTGTTGAAGCACACCACAACGACGTTGAGCCCAAGACCGTGATCGCTTTCTTGGTGCAGGCAGCTGACGCTATTTCCGCAGCAAGACCCGGTGCCCGCAGAGAGGACATGGAGAACTACATCAAGCGTCTTGAAAAGATCGAGGAGATCGCTAAGTCCTTTGGCGGCGTTGATAAGGCGTATGCAATCCAGGCAGGTCGCGAGATCCGCGTTATGGTCAACCCCGATACCGTCAACGACGAGAATATGAAGGTGGTTGCAAGACAGATGGCTGAAAAGATTCAGAGCGAGGTACAGTACCCCGGTCAGATCAAGATCAACATCATCCGCGAAAGCCGCGTGGTGGATTACGCAAAGTAATCAAAATCGTATTCAAAAATATTTTATAAGGATTGCCCACTTAAGGGATTTTCATAGAGCTTATATAAAATTCCATAGCTGACAATCAGCGCGTTATGCGTTGCACAAATATATTTTGAACAAAAGCGAGCAAAGCCGTCACCTGTTGGTGGCGGCTTTGCTATTGACTTAAATATAAACAAAATGTAGAAAAGTAAACAATAATTACATATATTTTTGAAAAAACAAGAAAAAACATGGGAGCGGTTTGTATTAACGCTTGACAAGCGTATATAATTATGGTAAAATAAAGTATTATCATGGGAAATTATGGGGGTCACTTGATCCCGACGGAGGTATAATATGAATAACACCGAAAAAACAATGGACAAAATCGTTGCGCTGTGTAAGAACAGAGGCTTTATCTATCCCGGCTCCGAGATCTACGGCGGTCTTGCAAATTCCTGGGACTACGGTCCTTTGGGCGTTGAGTTCAAGAACAACGTCAAAAAGGCTTGGTGGAAGAAGTTTGTGCAGGAATCCCGCTATAACGTGGGTCTGGACAGCGCAATTATCATGAACCCCCAGACTTGGGTTGCATCCGGTCACTTGGGCGGCTTCTCTGACCCTCTGATGGACTGCAAGGTTTGCCGTGCACGTCACAGAGCAGACAAGCTGATCGAGGATTACGCATTCCAGAACGGCCTTGAGGACAATCCCGCAGGCTGGACCGATGATGAAATGATGGCTTACATCAAGGAAAAGCACATCTGCTGCCCCGATTGCGGCTCGGGTGACTTTACCAATATCCGTAAGTTTAACCTGATGTTCAAGACCTTTATCGGCGTTACCGAGGAGTCTACCAACACCGTATATCTGCGTCCCGAAACTGCGCAGGGTATCTTTGTACAGTTTAAGAACGTTGCGCGCTCGGGCAGAAAGAAGATGCCCTTTGGCGTAGGTCAGATCGGTAAGTCCTTCCGTAACGAGATCACCCCCGGCAACTTCGTGTTCCGTACCCGCGAGTTCGAGCAGATGGAGCTGGAATTCTTCTGCAAGCCCGGTACCGACCTTGAGTGGTTCCAGTACTGGAGATCCTACTGCGAGAATTGGCTGATCAATTTGGGCATGAGAAAAGAGAATATGCGTCTGCGTGACCACAGCGCAGAGGAGCTGTGCTTCTACTCCAAGGGCACGACCGACATTGAGTTCTTGTTCCCGTTCGGTTGGGGAGAGCTGTGGGGCATTGCAGACAGAACTGACTATGACCTGACCCAGCACCAGAACGTTTCGGGCGAGAGCATGGAATATTTTGATCCCGAGACCAATGAAAAGTATATTCCTTACGTCATTGAGCCCTCTTTGGGTGCTGACCGCGTAGCACTCGCATTCCTTTGCGATGCGTATGACGAGGAGATCGTTGATCCCGCAAAGAACGACGTGCGCGTAGTGCTGCACCTGCATCCCGCTCTTGCACCTGTTAAGGTTGCCGTTCTGCCGCTGTCCAAGAAGCTGTCCGATAAGGCAGGCGAGGTATTCGACGAGCTGGCTAAGTACTATAACTGCGAATTTGACGAGACCGGCTCGATCGGTAAGCGTTACCGCCGTCAGGATGAGATCGGTACGCCTCTTTGCGTGACCTATGACTTTGAGTCCGAAACCGACGGCTGCGTGACCGTTCGTGACAGAGATACCATGGAGCAGATTCGTCTGCCCATCTCCGAGCTTAAGAGCTACATCGACAAGGTGGTCGAATTTTAATGGAAAATTTTCCTCTTTGGGGAACGCTTGTTAACACCGGAACGGTCGTTGCAGGGTCTCTTTTTGGGCTTTTGATCCATTTGATATCAAAAAAAGGAAAGCTGAAAAGTCAAAGATTCTCCGAGGTATCGGCTTCCATCATGCGCGGACTTGGCCTTGCAGTGGTCATGGTGGGCATAGGCGGTGCGCTTAAGGGCGTGATTTATGATGCCGTTGGAGATGCTGTGATCGTATCCGGCATTCTTGCCGAGGGACTGTACAGCGATAACGCCATCATTACCATTCTTTCGATCGTGATAGGTGTACTGATCGGTGGTCTGATCGATATTGATCACTGGGTCAATCTGCTTGGCAAAAAGGTGGAAACCTTATTCAACCGCAAGCCTGAGCAAAATGCGGTGCACGTGCCTGTGGCACAAGGCTTCGTGTCTGCTTCGTTGCTGTTCTGCGTAGGATCAATGACCATTGTCGGCTCAATTCAGAGCGGGCTTTCGGGAAATCACGATCTGCTCTACACAAAATCCTTGTTGGATTTCGTGTCCTCTATCGTGCTTTCCTCAACTATGGGGATCGGCGTGCTGCTTTCCTCGGCGTTCGTGCTGGTATTTCAGGGTGGCATTGCGCTGGTTGCCAATCTTGCAGGGCAGGGGCTTTCTGCAGCCGTGATCGATGCAATGAGCTGCGTCGGATCTGTGCTGATCGTGGGGCTTGGACTGAACGTCATGGGCATTACCAATCTCAAAATCATGAACTATCTTCCTGCTGTTTTTCTTCCCATTGCACTTGTGCCGCTGTGGGACTTTATTACGGGGCTGATAGCGTTGATTTGACATCAGAAAACTGCATAACAAAACGGCAGGAGCTTGCGCACCTGCCGTTTTTTTCAGTTTGCTGAAGTGCTGCGTATAACGCAAAAGCACCGTGCCATGTTGGCACGGTGCTTTTTGCTATCCAAGACAGATTGCAAAGGGTTTGTGTATTTTCCGGAAGGGAAATTACTTGATGGTGACGGTAGCACCTGCAGCGGAGAGCTGCTCCTTGATCTTCTCTGCGTCTTCCTTGGAAACGCCTTCCTTGAGCATCTTGGGAGCGCCTTCAACCAGGTCCTTAGCGTCCTTCAGGCCCAGACCGGTGATCTCGCGAACAACCTTGATAACGTCGAGCTTCTTAGCGCCGAAGCTGGTGAGCTCTACGTCGAACTCGGTCTTCTCCTCAACTGCTGCTGCAGCGGGAGCTGCTGCGCCGCCAACTGCTACGGGAGCTGCTGCGGATACGCCAAATTCCTCTTCAACTGCCTTAACCAGGTCAGCGAGCTCGAGGATAGTAAGAGTCTTGATTTCTTCAACAATAGCTGTAATCTTTTCGGATGCCATGATAAATTACCTCCTGAATTGTGAGTGTTTTTAATAATTTGTGTGTGATGCAGAAAATTAAGCTTCTGCGGGAGCTTCTGCAGCCTCTTCGCTGCCGCCGTTCTGCTTGTCGATGATCGCCTGCAGACCGTAAGCGAAGTTGTACAGAGGGGACTTGATGGAGCCCAGGAACTTTGCGATGAGGATTTCCTTGGAGGGAATCTCTGCGAGTGCGTTTACACCTGCTGCGTCGATGACGCCGCCGTCAACGTAACCTGCGAGAATCTCGAAGGAGGGGATCTTTTCAGCGTATTCCTTGAGGATCTTTGCTGCGCAAACGGGATCGTTCTTGCTGATAGCGATAGCGGTCATGCCGTTCAGGTGCTCCTTGATAGCGCCGTAGCCGACCTCGTCGCAAGCACGGCCGGTCAGAGTGTTCTTCATAACCACGTACTTAACGCCTGCCTCACGAAGAGCCTTACGCATCTTAGTGTCGCTGTCAACGGTGATGCCCTGGTAGTTTACCACTACGCCTGCTACGGACTCTTTGATGTCAGCAGCCAGTTCAGCAACGATCGTTTTCTTTTGTTCGAGAATTGCATTGCTAGGCATTTTGTGTTTCACCTCCCAGTGAGAATGAGTAATAAAAAAATCTTTCTTCCGTCAAAGCATAGCTTCGCGCGAAGAAAGACACACAGAAAGCGACCATGTCGCGTATTTGTTTGTTCTCTCCTCGGCAGGGAAGCGTGGCTTTTACGGAAACCTGCTGTCTTTGGATACGTCCTTGTCGGACACCATGACATTATAGCACGCTTCTGCCGAGTTGTCAATAGGTTTTTGAAAAAAAGTTGAAAAATTTTTAGTTTTCGGAATCCACCGATTTATTTGCCTTGAGCACGCGCTCTGCCATGCCGATCAGTCTTTCGCGCAGCCAATAGGGGCTCATGATGCGGATGGGGGAGTCCAGCGCCATGATCACGCTCAAAAAGCGCTCCACGTTGTGAAATTCGCATACGTATCTGTTGCGCGACTCCTTGGAAATAATGAAGGAACGCAGCTCCAGCACGGAAAGCTTGTCCGGGATCTCCACCACGGCGGTATAGGGCATCTGCATCTGGATGACCGAGCTGTCCGCTTGAAAATCATCATTATTATATATAGAGGACACAACGCCCATGTAGGATTCGTCGTTGTCTGTGGTCAGGAGCACGGGGAGAGAGAAATCTGTGGTGTAATAAAAGCCCTTGTGCTCGGCGTCGTATTCGATGGGCGCGCCCAGCTGCTTGCGTAGAAAGTCAACGTCGCGCTGTGCCTGGCGATGAGATACGTTGAATCTCTCTGCAAGGCGCATGGCGTTGGGGTAGCTGTATTCAGTTATCTTCTTGTGTAGCCATTGGATCCTGTTGTTGGCAGCCATCTTGGATCTCCTTTTCTTGCGTTAGTTCGGTCGGGTCGGGGAGGTTGCAGGATTTGCAGAAGGTAACGAGTCTGTGCGCAATATAAATGCCGTTGCACAGGCAGAGCAGCGCGAGCGCAAGAATGCGCGTGCCGTGCACGGTGCCGGCGGGATCTGTGATTGCGGGGAGCGCACCTGCGAGCGCGCAGGCGTTGGCGAATATGGCGATACAGGAGCTTGTAAGGAATCTGCGCGGCTGCGCTCTGTCGAGCGTATAGCGAAGCTCTGCAGTCAGATACAGCATGGTGGCAATGAAAGCAAGCTGCAGCGCGATCTTGGCGGGCGCGTTCATGTGGTGATCCTGCTCAAAGTAGGTCAGGCCGCAAAGACCTGTCAGCATTGCCACGGGACCTATGCCCATGACTACCGTGACACTTGCAAGACCCGGTGCGTTTGCTGTGCGCAATGCGTAAAATGCAACGCTGAGCACCGTGCCCAACACGGCTAAACCGGAGCAGAGCGCGGTAGCATCCAGGGGTCTTTCACGGGAGAGCAGGGCAACAAGATCGTCGGGCGTGAAGTACGAGATCACCATTGCGCCTGCGTTCAGTGTTCCGAGGAGCGGAAGGATCGCTGTTATGCAGCGCTTGCCTTGCATGAAGTCCTTGGTACCGAGCGTGTTTTTGGGGATCAGGATCAATGCGGATGCAAACCATATGACCGCAGCGATCGCCAGCGCGTTCGCTAAGAGCGGGATTGGGTGACCCGAAACGAAATAATCCGAGCCGTCCTTGGCAAGCAGATAGGAAAGACAATATAGTAATAAGCCGGTTGCGCTCAATATCAGCGCGGTCGAGCAATATACCTTGATTTTGGAGCCTTGAGAGTTCATTGTGTTAAAAATCCCCGGAAGGGGAAACCTCCGATGAGCGAAAATATACATATATATTATATAGGATAATTATGAACAAATCGTAACCAAAACAAAGAATTTGGAAATAATTTTCTCTCTTTTATCAAAATGCACAAAAAAGCGGACAAGCGAGGACGGACTGCTTGAAAAAGATGTGCTTTCGGGGCACATTTGGACGAGGATCGGGCTTGAAAAGTACGCAAATATGCCTAAAATTGTGCAACATATACAAAACTGACACGAAAACTTCGTTGAAAATCGTCATGAAAAAATGTAAAAAACTATTGCAATTTTGGAATGAATGTTGTATAATGATAGGGCTTGATATGCGATGAAGCGAGAGGTTGCTTCGAGGGGACGCCCTCGAAGGTAATTTTCGCGGAGTATGTCCGAGAATCGGGCGAAGGTACATCCCTTTCATACACGGTGCAACATGCGGCATAGTGTTGCTCCAAGGGTTTCAATTTACACGTTGGTTCGGAGTTTGTTCGACGCAGATGCTGATGCGGGAACAAAATCCTTTTTTATCGGGTGTAAAAAGAAACACACGGAGCGGTGTTAGGGACTCGCCCCACTTTAACAAATCGCCCTGAACGGCGGCAAGGCTTCCACTTGATATATACGCGAGCGTATTGTGAGGTGAGGCTGCCAAGGAAAGGGGCGAAATCTTAAAAGGAGGCAAAACAAAATGGCAGTAAAGGAAAAGATCAGAGTTCGTCTGAAGAGCTACGACCACACCCTTATCGACACCGCAGCTGAGAAGATCGTCAAGGTTGCTAAGGATAACGGTTCCCAGGTTTCCGGTCCTATCCCGCTTCCCACTGAGAAGGAGATCATCACGATCCTCCGCGCAGTGCACAAGTACAAGGATAGCCGTGAGCAGTTCGAAATGCGCACTCACAAGAGACTGATCGACATCATCAAGCCGTCCGCAAAGACCGTTGACGCGCTGATGAACATCGAGCTCCCTGCAGGCGTTGAGATCGAGGTTAAGCTGTAAGGCTTATATCAAGCACCGCGATATCAAGACTTGCAAAACAAAGATAACAGCCGACGAAGAAAGAAACTTCGGCTCGGTAACTTTGTAAATCATGTCGGTCCAACCGCTTGGCGACCGACCAATAATTTACAGGAGGAAAGAAAATGAAAAAGGGTATTATCGGTAAGAAAATCGGTATGACTCAGGTATTCGACGAGAACGGCAACGTAACTCCCGTAACTCTCGTTGAATGCGGTCCGTGCGTAGTCGCACAGAAGAAGACAAAAGAGAATGACGGTTACGAAGCTATCCAGCTTGGTTTCAAGGATGCAAAGGAAAAGCACCTGACCAAGGCTGAGCAGGGTCACTTCAACAAGGCAGGCGTTGCCTACAAGAGATACCTCAAGGAATTCCGTCTGGCTGATTGCTCCGCTTACAACGTAGGCGACGTCATTACAGCCGATACCTTCGCCGCAGGCGAGAAGGTCGACGTAACAGGTATGACGAAGGGTCACGGTTACACCGGTGCGATCAAGAGATGGAACCAGCACAAGCTGCAGGCAACTCACGGCGTAGGTCCTATCCACCGCCAGTCCGGTTCTATGGGCGTTATCGACCCCGCTAGAATCTTCAAGAACAAGCACATGGCCGGCCAGTACGGTAATGAGCAGGTCACCGTTCTCAATCTCAAAGTAGTTAAGATCGACAGCGAAAGAAATCTGATCGCCATCAAGGGCGCTATTCCCGGCGCTAAGGACGGCATCGTATTCATTCGTGATTCGGTAAAAGCATAAGAAAAGGAGGAACTAAATAATGCCGCAGGTAAAAGTTTATAACATGGCCGGCAGCGAAGTCGGCACGATGGATCTGTCCGAAATCATTTTCGGCGCAGACGTTAACGGCGCAGTCCTCCATGCTGCAGTCAGAGCATATCTGCTCAACCAGAGACAGGGCACTCAGTCCACTCTGACCCGCACCGAGGTTTCCGGTGGCGGTAAGAAGCCCTGGAGACAGAAGGGCACCGGTCGCGCAAGACAGGGCTCTACCCGTTCTCCTCAGTGGACTCACGGTGGCGTAGCACTCGGCCCGAAGCCCAGAAGCTACCGCACCGGTATGAACAGAAAGACCAAGAGAATTGCACTGTACAGCGCGCTGTCCGCTAAGGTTGCTGAGGGTAACCTGATCGTGGTAGACGACATCAAGTGCGAGGGCTACAAGACCAAGACCATGGCTACCATGCTGCACAAGCTGGGTGCTGACACCAAGACCATCGTGGTTCTGCCCGAGGTTGATCAGTTCATCATTAAGAGCTGCGCAAACATTCCCGGTGTTGTTACCGCTCAGTACAACAACCTGAACGTTTACGACATTCTCAACGCTAACAAGTTTGTCGTTACCGCTGCAGCAGTCAAGATGCTCGAGGAGGTATACGCATAATGAAAATGATTCAGGATATCATCATTAAGCCCATTATCACAGAGGCGAGCATGGACGGCATGGCTGACAGAAAGTACGCTTTCAAGGTACAGAAGTCCGCAACCAAGCCCGAGATTGCAAACGCTGTTGAGACCATGTTCAAGGGCGTTAAGGTAGCAGACGTCAACACCATCAACATGAAGAGCAAGCCCAAGAGACTCGGCGTTCACGCAGGCCGCACCGCGACCTGGAAGAAGGCGATCGTCACTCTGGCGGCTGATTCCAAGCCCATCGAGTTCTTCGAGGGTCTGAACTGAGAAGGAGGTCGAATTAAATGGCAACGATTAAGTATAATCCTACGACGCCCTCTCGCAGACATATGTCCGTTACGGACTATAAGGCTGTTCTGACCAAGAGCACCCCCGAGAAGAGCCTCGTTGTTACCAAGAAGAAGCACGCAGGTCGTAACTCCTACGGCCGCATCACCGTTCGTCACAGAGGCGGCGGTAACAAGATCAAGTACAGAATTATCGATTTCAAGAGAGCAGATGCTTCTGCTAACACCGTAATCGGTATCGAGTACGACCCCAACAGAACCGCGTTCATCGCTCTGCTCGAGAACGAGGCAGGCGTCAGAAGCTACATCATCGCTCCCGACGGCCTGAAGGTTGGTGACGTTGTTTACTCCGGCGCTGACGCTGATATCAAGCCCGGCAACACCCTGCCGATCGCAAATATCCCCGTTGGTACCATGATCAACAACATTGAGCTGTATCCCGGCAAGGGCTCTCAGCTGGTTCGTGCAGCAGGCGTTTTCGCTCAGCTGATCGCTAAGGAAAACGGCGTTGCACAGGTACGTCTTCCCTCCGGTGAAGTTCGTATCGTTCGTCTGGACTGCAAGGCAACCATCGGTCAGATCGGTAACACCGACCACGACACCGTTAAGGTTGGTAAGGCTGGTAAGACCAGACACAAGGGCATTCGTCCTACCGTCCGCGGTTCTGTCATGAACCCCTGCGACCACCCGCACGGTGGTGGTGAAGGTAGATCTCCTATCGGTCGTCCTTCTCCTGTTACACCTTGGGGTAAGCCTGCTCTGGGTTACAAGACCCGTAATAAGAAGGCGCGCACCGACAAGTTCATTGTGAAGCGCAGAAATGCTAAGTAAGGAGGGAATATAACATGAGCAGAAGTTTGAAAAAAGCACCTTTCGTAGAAGAAAAGCTCTACGCGCGCATCTGTGCCATGAATGAGAACGGCTCCAAGCACGTGCTCAAGACCTGGTCTCGCGCATCTACCATATTCCCGGAATTCGTCGGTCACACCATTGCCGTTCACGACGGTAAGAAGCACGTTCCGGTATATGTAACTGAAGATATGGTCGGCCACAAGCTGGGTGAGTTCGCTCCCACCAGAACCTTCAAGGGTCACGCCGGCTCCAAGACATCCAACAACGGTAAGTAATACAAGGGGAGGAATTGAATAATGCAAGCAGTAGCTTATCTGAAATATGCAAGAATTTCCCCGCGTAAGGTCCAGATCGTTCTCGACCTCATCAGAGGTAAGGATGCAGGAACCGCAATGGCTATCCTGAAGAACACCCCCAAGGGTGCTTCTGAGTACCTGATCAAACTGCTGGGAAGCGCAATCGCAAATGCGGAAAACAATTTCCACATGGATGCAAGCAAGCTTTACGTTTCTGAATGCTTTGTAACCCCGGGCCCCACTCTCAAGAGAATCATGCCCCGCGCAAAGGGTTCTGCAGACAGAATCAACAAGAGAACCAGCCACGTAACCATCGTGGTTAAGGAAAGAGACTAAGAAAGGAGACAAGAGTAATGGGTCAGAAAGTTAATCCTCACGGCCTCCGCGTAGGCGTGATTAAGAACTGGGATTCGAGATGGTTTGCCGATGATAAGGTATTCGGTGACACTCTTGTATCCGACTATAACGTAAGAAAGTACCTCAAGAAGCAGCTGCAGGAAGCAGGTGTTCCCAAGATCGAGATCGAGCGTGACAGCCACAGAGTACGCGTGTTCGTACACTGCGCTAAGCCCGGTATGGTCATCGGTCAGAAGGGTGCTAACATTGAGAAGTACAAGAATGAGCTGGAAAAGATGGTTGGCATGCCCGTTGCCCTCAACGTTGTTGAGGTCAGACAGCCCGACCTGAACGCTCAGCTCGTTGCTGAGAACATTGCAGGCCAGCTGGAAAGACGTGTGTCCTTCCGCCGTGCAATGAAGATGGCAATCCGTAACACCATGAGACTTGGTGCTAAGGGTATCAAGATTTCCACCAGCGGCCGTCTTGGCGGTGCGGAAATCGCAAGAAGTGAGCACTACCACGAGGGTACCATCCCGCTGCAGACCCTGAGAGCTGACATTGAGTACGGCTTCTGGGAAGCAAACACCACTTACGGTAAGATCGGTGTTAAGGTATGGATCTACCGTGGCGAGGTTCTCAACGAGGTCAACAGACCTGCACAGAGCCGCGACAATCGCGACAACCGCAGAGGTGACAGAGGCAACCGCGGCGACAGACGCGGCAACGGCCGTCCCCAGGGCAACCGTCCTCAGGGTCGTTCCGAAAGAGCACCCAGAGAAGGAGGTAACAAGTAATGTTAATGCCGAAGAGAGTAAAATTCCGTCGCGTTCAGCGCGGAAGACTGAAGGGTAAGGCTTCCCGCGGCAATACCGTTACCAACGGTTCCTACGGCCTGGTAGCTCTTGAGCCCGCATGGATCACTGCAAACCAGATCGAGGCTGCCCGTATTGCTATGACCAGACACATCAAGCGTGGCGGTAAGGTTTGGATCAAGATTTTCCCCGATAAGCCCATCACCGAAAAGCCTGCTGAAACCCGTATGGGTTCCGGTAAGGGTTCTCCGGAGTACTGGGTGGCTGTGGTTAAGCCCGGCAGAGTGATGTTCGAAATGGACGGCGTAGCTCCTGACGTAGCAAAGGAAGCTATGCGTCTTGCAGGCCACAAGCTGCCTATCAAGACCAAGTTTGTAATGAAGGAACAGGAGGCATAAGTCAATGAAAGCAGCAGAACTGAAGACACTGACCGTTGAAGAACTCAACGAGAAGCTCAAGGAACTGAAGACCGAGCTTTTTAACCTCCGTTTCCAGCATGCGATCAACCAGCTTGACAACCCCCACAAGATTGCGGAAGTCAAGAAGGACATCGCTCGCGTAATGACAATTCTTCAAGAGAAGAACGCATAAGGGAGGACAGTCATGACTGAAGAAAGAGCACTCAGAAAAGTCAGAGTTGGCATGGTTGTCAGCGACAAGATGGCAAAGACCGTTACGGTTGCTATCGAAGACAACGTAAAGCACCCCGTCTACGGTAAGATCATCAAGCGCACCCTGAAGGTTCACGCACACGATGAACTGGAATGCGGCGTAGGCGATAAGGTAAAGATCATGGAGACCAGACCCCTCTCTAAGACCAAGAGATGGAGAACGGTTGAGATCATCGAAAAGGCTAAGTAATTTAAGCCAACACACGTAAAAAAAGAATTCGAATAGTAGGTACGTCGAAGCGTATTGAAACAGTAGGAGGAAAAACATGATTCAGCAGCAGACATTACTGAAGGTTGCCGACAATACCGGCGCCAAGGAGCTGATGTGCATTCGTGTGCTTGGTGGTACCGGCCGCAGATATGCAAACATCGGCGACGTCATCGTTTGCGCCGTTAAGAAGGCAGCTCCCGGTGGCGTAGTAAAGAAGGGCGACGTTGTTAAGGCAGTCGTCGTCAGAAGCGTGCACGGCATCAAGCGTGCAGACGGCTCTTACATCAAGTTTGATGAGAACGCAGCCGTTGTTATTAAGGAAGACAACACCCCCAAGGGTACCCGTATCTTTGGGCCTGTTGCAAGAGAGCTCCGTGAGAAGGATTATCTGAAGATCCTCTCCCTGGCTCCCGAAGTACTGTAATCGGAGGTAACGAGAAATGGCAAACAATAATATTAGAAGAGATGATGTCGTTGTCGTTCTTTCCGGTGACTCCAAGGGCACTAAGGGCAAGGTTATCGCTTGCTCTCCCAAGGAAGGAAAGGTTATCGTTGAAGGTGCAAACATGATCCACAAGCACGTTAAGCCCCGCAGACAGGGTGAGACCGGTGGTATCGTTGATGCTGAAGGCGCTATCTATTCCGACAAGGTTGCTCTGTATTGCTCCAAGTGCGATAAGGGCGTAAGAGTTCACAACAAGGTTGTGGACGGCAAGAAGGTCCGCGTTTGTGCAAAGTGCGGCCAGGAAATTTGAGATAGGAGGATAAGACAATGGCAAGATTGAGAGATTACTACAAGTCCGAGGTCGTATCCGCCCTCCAGACCAAGTACAACTACAAGAGCGTTATGCAGATCCCCAAGATCGACAAGATCGTTATCAACGTGGGCTGCGGCGACGCTAGGAGAACAGCAAGGTCATCGATGCAGTCATCAACGATCTGACTCTGATCGCAGGTCAGAAGGCAGTTCCCACCTACGCAAAGAAGTCCGTTGCAAACTTCAAGCTCCGTGAGGGCATGAAGATCGGTGCAAAGGTTACTC
>JAGBXH010000083.1 GCA_017629395.1 Clostridia bacterium
GCCTGCCAGACCTGCTACAAAAACGCCAAGTGCGCCATTGATGACATTGTCAACGAGGTGGCAAAGAAATTTGAAGCATGCGACGGCATGGTGGTGGGCAGCCCCGTATATTACGCAGGCGCAAACGGCACGCTGACCGCTTTCCTCGATCGCCTTTTCTACAGCACGCGCTTTGACAAGCGCATGAAGGTGGGTGCTGCGGTGGTTGCGGCAAGACGCGGCGGTCTTTCCTCGACATTCGACCAGCTCAACAAGTATTTTACCATTTCGGGTATGCCCGTGGCGTCCGGTCAGTATTGGAACAGCATTCACGGTGCAAAGCCCGGTCAGGCGGCGGAGGATGCGGAAGGTTTGCAAAGCATGCGCACCTTGGCAAACAATATGTCCTTTCTCATCAAGAGCATTGACCTTGGCAAGCAGCAGTTTGGTTTGCCCGAGCGCGAAAAGCACGTTTACACCAATTTTGTCAGATAAGAGAAATTTGTACGGGCGATTCGTCCAGTCGCCCCTACGAAATTCCGATTGCCTTGTAGGGGCGATCAGTGATCGCCCGTCAAAAAAGAACGGTCTGCACGACGCAGACCGTTCTTTTTATGCAGTTTTTTGCAAATTACGCCTTGGTGGCAAGGTAATCGCACACGTCCTGTACGGTGACGAACTGTACGGGCTCGGTGAACTGGAAGCCAAACGCTGCCTCGATCTCCATAGCCAGCAGCATAATGGACAGAGAGTCCAGCTTGAGGTCTTCCATGAGCTTGGTCTCGGGGGTAACGGTGGAAACGTCGATACCGGGATTGACGCGTTCAATGATCTCTTTGAGTTTTTCAAGCATGATACTATTATCCTTTCGTAATATGTCATTGATGTAGGGGAGGATATCATCCTCCCGCACGAAAACAGTTTGTGATCGTATTTCTCCGAGCGTTTACCTATCTCTTTGCGTGCGGGAGGATGATATCCTCCCCTACATCGATTTTGATAAGCTCTGGAGCAGGGCGTATATCTGCAAGCAAGAACTGCCCTATATAATCATATCGTTTTGATATAGCTTCTACGGCGTTTATGCTGGGTAGCATCAAAATACTTCCATTGCGCCATGACCTGCGTATTGGTTTCGAGATTGAGATTGGTTTCGGCATACTCGACCTTGCCGCTTTGCAAATACTTGATCATTTCCCAAAGCATGACGGCATTGACGCCTGCGTTCTGATATGCGGGCAGCACGGCGATCAAGCCCAGATCAATGATCTTGGGATTACGGGCGCTGCGCAGCACGCGGATCAGCGCTCCGGGGGTCAATCTTCCCCCGCTCTTTTGCAACGCCTGCCCGATACCGGGAATGCACAAGGCAAACGCGACCACGCGCTCGCTTTCATCGCATAAGATCATGAGATACTCTTTATTCAGTATCAGCATAAACTGGTCGATCATCTGCTTTTTCATGTTCTCGGTAAAGGGTACTGTGCCGAACAGATGGCGATAGCACTCGTCCAGGCAATCGAAAAAGCCGTCCTTATAGGTGTCAATGTACTTGCGCTTGGACATTTTGGAGCTGTCCACCACGTGCAGCTTGGAAAGCTCCAGCGCGCGCTCTGCCACTCTGCCAAGCATGGGGTTGGGCTCTTTGGGGGCGCGCAGACGATGCTCCAGCCAGTCGATCTCCTTACCATAGCCGCAGGCTTCCAGCAAGGCGGGATAGTAATCATAATTGTACTGCTCCTCAAACGTGGAGAGCTGATCAAAGCCTTCGATCAAAAGCCCTTCGCGCTCCAGATCGCTGTATCCGAGCGGACCGCAAACGCTGTCCATTCCCTGCTCCCTTGCCCAGTTTTCCACGGCGCCAAACAATGCTTTGGCAACCGCGACGTCGTCTATGGCATCAAAGCGAGTAAAGCGCACGCGCCTCTCGCCTCGCAGCTCGTTGGACTGTCTTTGCAGAATGCCCTGAATGCGCCCGACCACTTTTTTCTCTTGCACTGCAAGGAAAAACACAGTCTCGCAGGTATCGCTGTAGGCGTGCTTTTTCTTGAACTGCGCCATTTCGTCGGAGTAAAGCGGCGGCACAAAGCAGGGGTGATTTTTATAAAGCTTTAAGGGAAACTGCACGAAGGCTTTTTTTTGCGCTCGTGTGGTTACCCGAACGATTTGAACTTCCTTCATAAGCAGTTTATTTTATTCCAAGGGTTCGTCGTCACGGCGCAGGAACAAAAGTCCGTAGCCTGCCAGCCAAGGGCCGTTATGACAGCCGCTGACGGGAGATGTGATCACCTTTTCGTGGTTGGTCTTGATGTCGTACTTCTTTTCGATCTCCAAAAGGTCCTCCAGCAGCGAGGTGCCCGTGTAGGTATGCCACAAGAGATAATCCTTGGGGTCGCGGTCGCCGATCATTTCCTTGACGACCTCGCAGGATCTTGCCAAAGCCTTCTTGGGAGTACGCACGCTCTGCAGCGCCACGATCTCGCCCTCGTGCGTAAAGTGCACCACGGGGCAGATATTGAGCATCTTACCCATGAACGCCTTACCGCCCTTGAGTCTGCCGTTATAGATCAGGTAATCCAGACGCGCGTCCACGCCCACGAATTCCTGGTGGTTCATCATCCAGGCAATTTCCTTGAGA
>JAGBXH010000084.1 GCA_017629395.1 Clostridia bacterium
GCCTGCTCGGTTTGATGTTCACGCTTAAATCTCACCGTGGAACAGAGCTCCACGGTGAAATTTCAAAACTATTTGAGCCGCCAATGGCGGCGAGGAGGGTGACATGACTTACGAACAATATTTAGACAAGGTATACGGCTGTTTCTTAGGTAAAACGGTGGCGGGCACGATGGGCGCGCCGTACGAGGGCATCAAGATGCCGCTGGAACTTCAGTTCAAGCCCGAAATGATCAATACCATGCTGCCCAACGACGACCTCGATTTGCAGGTGCTGTGGCTGGACGTGGTCAAGAAGTACGGTGAGGACTTTACCTCGTACGATCTGCAAAAGGTGTTTTGCGAGAACTGCGATTACTCGCCCGGCGAGTACGCGATCATGCGCAAAAATTACGAAAAGGGCATTTATCCGCCCGAAAGCGGACGTTTTTGCAACGATTTCTATATTCAAGGCATGGGCTGCCCCATCAGAAGTGAGATTTGGGCATGCCTGTATCCCGCGCAGCCGGGCAAGGCGGCGGATATGTCCGCACGTGACGGCGTTCTTGACCACGAGGGCGAGAGCGTGTATGCCGAGCGGTTCTTCGCGGCTCTTGAATCCTTTGCGTTTTTCGAGGACGATCTGGATTGCCTGATCCAATCCGCGCTGAGTGTTGTGCCTGCAGATGCCAAGATCCGCACGCTGATCACGGATACGCGTGCATGGTGCAGGGAGTATGAGGACGTCAAGCAGGTGCTTGCGCGTATCTTGCACAAGTACGGCCACCCCGATTGCACCAATCTGTTCCAGAATATCGGTATTACGCTGACCGCGCTGTTAAAGGGCAATCTTGATCTGATCAAGACCTCCATGGACGCGCTCAACTGCGGCTTTGATACCGACTGCACCTGCGCAACGGCGGGCGCGGTGATCGGCGTCATCCGCGGTGCGAAATCGCTGATCGAGGAATACGACCTTGGTGACGTCAAATTTGTGCTGGGCGTCAATTCGCCCGACCATACCGACAGCGTGTATGATCTTTCGGTGGAAATTGCAGAGCTGGGCGCGTACTTCTCGCCCGACGTGGTCGAGGGCGCACCCGAGGTGGCGTTTGTATTTGAAAAGCGCGATCCGCTGACCTTTACCGTTGCTTATCCCGAGGGACCGTCGATCTCGTTCGGGCAGACCAAGACCGTGGTGCTGACCGTACAAAACACCACCGCGCAAGAGGTGATCACCTCGCTGACCATTGATGGCTTTGGCGCGCAGATCGTGCGCGGCGTAGGGCTTAGTGCAGGGGAGAGCTTGGAGATTCCGCTGGAATTTTCGGTGGATGCCGATGCGCGCGAGCTGTTTGAAAAGAACATCGTGCACCTGACGTACGCGCTGGACGGCAAGGAGTACGGCTACAATTTCGGACTTTCGGGTGCTGCCTTGTGGAAGGTGACGGGACCCATCTGGAAGACCGATCCCGTATGCACCACCGAGGCACTTTTGGCAGTTCCCAATTACTGGCATCTGTTCGGCGGCGTGCAGCATGACGGTGACAGCACCGACGTGGTGCGCCGTTTCCACCTCAATTTTGCGCCCGATACCGATACGGAATATCTCTGCGAGCAGGAGCTGTTCGCAGCACCCGATCAAAACGGCAAGTACGTACAAGAGGTGTTCGTACAAGAGCAGGATTCCTTTACTATGGATGATCTGTTTGGGTTCAAGGGGCCTTGCGTAGCGTATCTCTCGCGCGTGCTGCTTTGCCCCGAGGACATGGAGGTGTGTGTGCAGGTCGGTCACAGCGCACCGTTCGTGCTCTATATCAACGGCGAAAAGATTGCCGAGCGTAAGGTATGCGACACCTGGACGGCAGAAAACGTGCACGTGCAGGGCGTCAAGCTGAAAAAGGGCGAGAACCGCATTGTGCTGCGTCTGACCCGCGTCAATGCCGATGCCAAGTATAACCTCATCTTTTCCAAGGGACCTACCTGTGCTTCGCATTACGTGTGCATGGGATCGGTCAATCCGAAGCATTTTTAACCCAATCATACGTAGGGGAGGATATTATCCTCCCGCCAGCAACGAAGATCGGTATCGACACCCAAACGGATGTCCGATGCGCTCACTGGCGGGAGGATGATATCCTCCCCTACAAATGATTGGGATTCCTTATTCATGTTTTGACGTCGCGTGTCTGTCGGTCTGTATCCAACAAATTATTCGTCCTCATCCTCGTCCGGCTCGGCGTCCTTGCCGGTTTTGACCTTGTAGATCAGCTTGATGACGGTAAAGATAGCAGAGCCTGCCAGCCAGGTCAGCCAGGAGACGTGCCAGTCACCCGAAATAAAGCTCCATGCAAAATAGGTGACGGTAATGATCAGCCAATATACCTCGGAGAACAGCCCGAATGCGGTTTTTCCTTTTTTCTTAGCCATCTCTCTCTTGGCACGCAGTCTGCGGTCACCCTTGAGCAGGTTTTCGTAAGCGTCGTAGCGAATGCCGCCCAGCACGAAGCAGAACACGCCCGCTGCGCAAATGGCAAGCAGTACGCCCGTCATGATCGCGGAAAGCAGCTCTTGGTGCAGCGCGTCCGACACGATCAGGGGAGCGGCGCAGAAAATGCAAAGCACCACGCCCGCAATGACCAGAGCGGTATGCTTGGGCGAGAATGCAGCCATCTTTTCGCGCACCATGCCGTCCACACCGTAGGAAAGCTCAAACGCTTTGTTTTCGTCAATGCATTCCCACTTCCTGCCTGCAAATACGGTCGAGATAAAAATACCGACAGCCACGGCAACCATGGCAAGCAGCGTGCAAACACCCACTGTAGCGGCAACCGTTTCTGCCATCATGCCCTGCTTTGCAAAGCCCGAAAGCAAAATCAGGCAAACAGGGGAGAGGATGCAGAGCAGCACTCCCAGCGCGATTTTGACCGACGCGGTCTTTTTATATGCAAGGTAGTCGTTTGCCTCTTCCATGGAAACGCTGCGCAAGGGGGAATCCTCAGCGGTAGATCCCGTGTATTCCTCTGCTTCCATTTCATCCTTCAAGAGAAAATCGGTCGTAACACCGAAGATCTCGCTCATGCGCAAAATCTTATCAAGGTCGGGTATGCTTTGCGCGCTCTCCCATTTGGAGATCGCCTGGCGCGAAACGCCCACGCGCTCCGCAAGCTCCTCTTGCGACCAACCGCTCTTTTTGCGTAGGGTAATAATCTTGTCGGCTAATATCATATTGTGCCTCCCTTTGTGTGGTTTGTGCCTTTATTGTAGCATTTTTAGCTGCCACGGTCAAGCATTTTGACCTTGCAATTTGTCAACCGGGGGTTGCAAAAGGGAAAAATGCCGTATTTTTGAGAAAGGGAAGCCCTTTTGCAAAGGCTTCCCCCTGATTTATCAGCTGTTTTGTGCAGCTTGCTTTTTCTGCGCCTCGGCTTGCTCCTTGGCAAAGAAATTGATCTCCTCGGTGGCAAATGCCAGCTTGACGATCACGTCGCGCTTGGTGGTATAGCACCAGTAGCTGTCGTCGGGCACAGAAAGATCCACGCAGTCGCCCTTTGCGGTGCGGCTCTTTTTATAGTTGAATTCTACGTGCATGCTGTCAAGGTTCAGCGCCTTCCACTCCACGTGCAAGGGCTCGCCGTATACGCTCTCGCAATCTAAGGTCGTGCCCTCGGGTGTCTGGGTCAGCTTACCCTTGCCCTGATGATAGAACTTGAGCGAGTTGGGCAGCGTTTCCACCGTGACCTCATCCTCAAAGAAATACGTGCCGTTTCTGATCTCCTCGCGCACGCAGGCACGCTCCCACTTCGACCAATCGGGAATGTGGGAAAACTCGGTCTCGCCCTCAAGTGCCTTGAGCTCGCCAAGCTCGGTCATTTCCCACTTCTTGCCACACTCCTCGCACCACAGATGAATGCCCTCGGAGTGCATGCTTCCTTCCTTGCCGCACTTGGCGCACTTGTAAAGCAGCGAGTGCAGACCGTTGGCGCGCTTGGGGTGATCCAGCACAATGTGGTTATCCCTTTGCCATGCGTAGTCGTCGTATTGGAAGTTGTCTACAATGCGTGCGTAGATCTCGTCTGCAGACAGGGTTTTGGTCTCCTCTGCGCTGACGATGGGGTACATCTCTGCCTCGATCGGGCCTTTTTTGTTGATCCAGTTCCAATGGGGGCAGGAAACGTGGTTGCCGTGGATGCGAATGACCACCACGGGCACGCGCAAAAACTTGACCAGGCTGCCAAGCGAGGGAGTCAGATACGAGGTGCAGCCGTCCAGGGTGTATCTTGCCTCGGGGAACAGCACGAATACCGTTTGCAGCTTATCCACGCAGTATTTCATGTTCTTGATCAGCTGAAAATCCTGTACGTATTTGCGCTTACCCAGCACGCCAAGGTGACGCATGAGCGGCTCGGTGAAATCACGGAAGCCCTCCAAGGTCATGACGTTATTGACGGGCGCGCCGTTTGTGGCGTGCAGCATGACGTTGAGGTCAACCATGGATGCGTGGTTGATCAGGCACAGATAGGGCTTGCCGTCAAGCTCCTCCATGCCGCGTCTATCCAGCTTATAGGGTCTGTTGCGCAGGTCGGGGAGGCTGATGAAATGCTTTGCCACGCCCATCAGAAAACCGGGCTTGCGCGGCTTCTTTTTGAAATCAAAGCGTGAAGGCTGCTTATTCTTGCTCATAGAAGATCCCTCTCTTTTGTTACAATTCGGTCACAATCTATCTGCATTATATCCGATTTTTTGTCATTTGTCAACCGTAATTTTGCATTCGCATCACGATTTTTCGCATTCCAC
>JAGBXH010000085.1 GCA_017629395.1 Clostridia bacterium
AAAACGCCATTGTTTTTGTCCATGTGATTTTCATGGAGCTACCTCCTTTTTCTTGATGTGCTTTGATTATAGCAACCGTTATGCACAATGTCAAAGCATTTCGTGCGACGCACTTCGGCACACAGCCCTCGGCTTTGACCGTACCTGCGTCAGTTTTCCTACAAGTGAGCGCATTCGTGCGAAAATTTCGTGCGACGGCAATCGCAACGCATCGACAATCTTGACAAAAGGACAAAAATATGATAAAATTTTTAATCATAGCACAAAGGACGGACACTTTATGCAGATCGGTAACGTAACAATAGAGAACGGCTTGTTTTTAGCACCCATGGCGGGGGCGACGGACAGGTCTTTTCGTCGTATCTGCCGTGAGCGCGGTGCGGAATTTACCGTCAGCGAAATGGTATCCGCAAAAGCACTTTGTTACGAGCAAAAAAGCACCGTGTTTGCAACGCGCTCCAAGAGTGCACCGCTTGCCTGCGTGCTCGCGCGTGAAAATCCCATGGCGGTGCAGCTGTTCGGGCATGAGCCCGAGCTCATGGCTGAGGCAGCACGCATGATCGAGGCGTGCGATTACATGGGGTGCAAAAGCGAGGTGCCGCCCGTGGCGATTGATATCAATATGGGTTGTCCCGTCAATAAGGTCGTGGCAAACGGTGAGGGAAGTGCCTTGATGAAGGATATCCCCTTGGCGGGCAAGATCATCGAGGCTGTCGTGGGGGCTGTCAAGCTGCCCGTCACGGTCAAAATGCGTGCGGGATGGGATGCAGATCACATCAACGCCGTCGAGCTTGCGCGCGTTGCCGAGGCAGCAGGCGCGAGTGCCTTGTTCGTGCATTGCCGCACGCGCCAGCAGATGTACGCCCCGGGCGTCAATCCCGAGGTGGTGCGACAGGTCAAAGAGAGCGTGCGTATTCCGGTCGTGGGCAACGGCGACATTTACACCCCCGAGGATGCCTTGCGCATGATGCAGACCACCGGCTGCGACGGTGTCATGATCGGTCGCGGTGCGCTTGGAAATCCGTGGATCTTTGCGCAGACAGCAGCCCTTTTGCGCGGTGAAGGATATGAGCTGCCCACCATAAACGAGCGGTTTGACACCGCAATGGAGCAGATACACGAAATGGTGCAGCATAAGGGCATGAGAGTTGGCATGGCGGAAGCCAAAAAGCACGCGGCATGGTACGTGCGCGACGTGCGCTACGCGGCATTGACCCGCGACCGCATCATGCAAGCCGAGACCCCCGAGGACATCCGCGCCGTGTATGACGAATTGATGGCGATGCAGAAGCAGGCAGAGGCATAATATGGAACAGAACGCACTGATTATCCTGACCGCAGACGCGCGCCTTGGTCAGGTGATTGCCGATGAAGCCGCGCTGCTGGGGGTATCCACCTTGATCTGTACAGACGCACAGGGCGTTTCCCGCGAGGATTGGGAGGGGGCGCAGCTTGCCGTTGTCGATCTTGAGGGAAAGCTTGCCGGTACGATTCCCGAGCACGTGCGCGTGCTGGGGCTTTGCCGTGATCCCGAAGCACTTTCACCGCGTGCGCGCAGACTTGCGCACGTGCTGTATCGCAGACCCTTCCGCATGGCGGATCTGCGTGCGGAATTTGCTTCGCTTGGCGGCACTCTGCAAATACAAGTGCCCATACCCGTGCAGCCGCAGATCACCTCGCTGACGCTTGTAAAAGAAAGCCGCTGCGTGCTCATGGGCAACCGACAAATTTCCTTGACGGATAAGGAATTTGCCGTGCTATCCATGCTTGTACAGAACGGGGAGAAGGGAATATCAAAGCAAGAGCTTTCCGAATTGCTTGATGCGGGAGAAACAAACGAGGGGCAGGTGTATATCTGCCATCTGCGCCGCAAGCTGGAGCAGACCTTTGGCGTCCGCTTGATCAAAACCGTGCGAAATAAAGGCTACGTGTACGTAGGATCCATATAAAAAGTATGCAGGGGCGACCAACGGTCGCCCCTGCGCTGTTTGTTGTTCAATTTTCATCCAATCCGCCGGAATCGGCAAGCGGATTTGCTGACATCGCCTGCTCCATGCTCTTGTTTGCCACGTGGGTGTAGATCTGCGTGGTGTTGAGCTGCTCGTGCCCCAAAATCTCCTTGAGCACGCGCACGTCCACCTCGCCCGATTGATACATCAGCGTTGCCGCCGTGTGGCGCAGCTTATGTACAGAATAATGCTTAGCCCCCAGCCCTGCAAGATCAAGGTACTTGTAAACGGTATACTGTACGGTCTTGACGCTGATGCGTCGGCAGCGTTC
>JAGBXH010000086.1 GCA_017629395.1 Clostridia bacterium
CGGTGTAACTACCCTCTTGGTTGGTGTTGACGCGGGAGGAATCCACCGTCAGCTTGACCTCACCCGCGCAGTTGTCGGACAGCGTCACGTAGTTGCGCCAAACGATACCGTCACCCACGCGGCACTCGATATTCTGCGCCTCGATCGTGGGGGGGACGTCGTCCTTGCAGGGGGTCAGAATCACGTCGTAAACGGGAGATTTGTTACCGCTGGCATCGGTGTACTGCACCTTGACTTGGTAGTCGGTGTAGGAGGTAAAGTTGGGCAGCTCGCCCACGTATTCACCCGTGTAATCATCCACCTCGGTGGTGGAAGCTACGAAATACTTGGGGTCGGGCACCTCTGTGCCGACAGCCCAATATACCTGCTTAGTCTGCATCGCGGGTGCTACGGTGTCCTTGACGGTCAGCTTGATTTTGGTGGTTTTGTCGCCGCTGACGACGGAGAAGGTGTACTTGCCCGCGTGATTGACGCAATCGGGGTCAAAGTCCGCACCGAATGCGGCATTTTCGTCGCCCGTCAGATCGGCGGGCGTGATGCTCTGCCCTGCCTCGATGGTGGTGTTTTTGGTACAACCGGTAAACAGCAAAAGCGCCGACAAAAGCAGCGCGAGAATCAATGCAAAAGAGATATATCGATAACCAAAACGGTTCATTTCCATGTCCTTTCGAGCGCGTACAGCCGCACGCCCCCACGATAAATATAGTTATCTTATATTATATATTATTACGGGGAGATTGTCAACAGCAGAAACGGGATTTTTTGAAAAACAGGAAAATAGTTCCCCCACCATTTCCACGCGCATCTCTCCTCCTTTGTAATCAAACAAGAAAACCCTTGCAGCGCAAGGGATTTCTACCACAATTATTCATTATTCATGATTCATTATTCATTATTCATCATGCAATATTCATTCTTCATTTCTGCAAAACCTTACGCAGGTACTGCCCGGTGTACGACCGCTCGCACTCTGCCACCTGCTCGGGTGTGCCCTTGGCGACCAAGGTGCCGCCGCCGTCACCGCCCTCGGGACCGAGGTCAATGATATAGTCCGCGCACTTGATAACGTCCATGTTATGCTCGATGACAAGCACGGTATTGCCGCCGTCCACAAGACGCTGCAGCACGCCCAGCAGCTGGGAGACGTCCGCGGTGTGCAAGCCCGTGGTGGGCTCGTCCAGCACGTATATCGTCTTGCCCGTGTCGCGCTTGGCAAGCTCGGTTGCAAGCTTGACTCTCTGCGCTTCACCGCCCGAGAGCGTAGTCGAGGACTGCCCGATCTTGATATAGCCAAGTCCGACGTCCTGCAGCGTTTTGAGCTTGCGCAAAATGCGCGGCATGCCGTCAAAGAAGGCAACGCCCTCCTCAACCGTCATTTCCAGTACGTCGTTGATGCTCTTGCCCTTATACTTGACATCCAGGGTGTCGCGGTTATATCTCTTGCCCTTACATACGTCACAAGTCACGTAAACGTCGGGCAAAAAGTGCATTTCAATGCATCTCACGCCGTCGCCCTCGCAGGCTTCGCAGCGTCCGCCCTTGACGTTAAAGGAAAATCTGCCCGGCCCATACCCCTTTGCCTTGGCGTCCTTGGTTTGCGCGAACAGATCGCGGATATCGGCAAACACGCCCGTATAGGTCGCCGGGTTGGAGCGCGGCGTTCTGCCGATGGGGCTTTGATCGATGCAAATGATCTTGTCCAGATGCTCGTCACCCTCCAAGCGGTCGTGCTTGCCGGGGTACGTGATGGCATTATTAAGTCTGTCCGCCAGCACGGGATGAATGATGCCGTTGACTAAGGAGGATTTACCCGAACCGCTCACGCCCGTAACGCACACAAAGCAGCCCAGCGGTATCTCCACGTCCAGCTTTTTGAGGTTATGCTCCTCTGCACCGTATACGCGCAGGAAATTGCCGTTGCCCGCTCTGCGCTCTTGGGGCACGGGGATCGAAAGTCTGCCCGAAAGATAACCGCCCGTGAGCGAATTTTCATTCTTGGCAACCTCGTCGGGTGTTCCCGCCGCCACGATCTGACCGCCGTGCACGCCCGCTCCGGGGCCTACGTCAATGATATAGTCGGACTCTTGCATGGTTTCCTCGTCATGCTCAACCACGATAACCGTATTTCCAAGATCGCGCAGGGTCTTGAGCGTGGCGATCAGCTTGGAGTTATCGCGCGAGTGCAGACCAATGCTGGGCTCGTCCAGAATATACAGCACGCCCGTCAGGGCAGAGCCGATCTGCGTGGCAAGACGGATGCGCTGTGCTTCACCGCCCGACAGCGTGCCTGCCTTGCGTCCCAAGGTCAGATAGCCAAGACCTACGCTGACAAGGAAGCCCAGGCGCGCGCGGATCTCCTTGATGATCTCGCGTGAGATCACCTCTTCACCGCCCGTAAAGCGCAGCTGCTCAATAAACGCAAGCGCATTTTCTACCGACATGGCGCAGAATTCATGAATATTCAGACCGCCTACCGTGACAGCCAGTACAACGGGAGAAAGACGCTTACCGCCGCAGGTGGGGCAATCCGCCTCCTGCACGAACTGCGTGTAATACTCCTTGCCGAACATGCCGCCGCTCTTCATGCGGCTTTCCACCATGTCAAGAATGCCGTGGAAGGTCAGCGTTTGCTCATGGTTCACGCCACCGAAATAGCGGTTGATGCGATAGACGCGGTCACCCGTGCCGAACAGCAGCGCATTGAGTGCGCTTGCGCTGTACTCACGAATGGGCATATCCAAGGTAAAGCCCGCCACCTCGCCGACAGCGGCAAACAAAGGACCGTTCCAGCTATCCTCCTCCAAGGTCTTAAAGCCGTTGACGGCAATCGC
>JAGBXH010000009.1 GCA_017629395.1 Clostridia bacterium
AGCATCAGCTCATAGCCGTTGCCAAGGTGGAAATCAATGAAATAGTTGAGCAGCGCCCACTCAAGACGCGCACCAACACCGGAATAGATCCAAAATCCTGCGCCGGAGAGCTTGGTGCCGCGCTTGTAGTCGATCAGACCCAGATCTGTGCACAGATCAACATGATTCTTGGGCTCAAAATCAAACTTTCTGGGCTCACCGTAGTAGCGCAGAGGCTCATTGTTTTCTTTGCCGCCGGGCAAAAGATCCTCGTCGGGCAGGTTGGGCAGGCAGAGAAGCAGACCCTGGTACTGCACCTCTACGGTCTTCTTTCTCTCGTCAATTTCCTTGACTCTTGCGCCCATTTCCTTCATCTTTGCAAAGATGGGAGCTACGTCCACGCCCTGCTTTTTAAGCTGGGGAATTTCCTTATTGATCTTATTCTGCTCAGCCTTGATAGCCTCGCCTTCAACGATCAGCGCACGTCTTTCGCTGTCAAGTGCCAAAATCTGCTCGATTTCCTGCTTTGCGTCCTTACCCTTCTTGGCAAGTCTTGCGATAACCTCATCGGGATTGCTCTTAATATAATTGATATCGATCATGATGTTTTTCTCCGTTTTTTTATCAAATTTGTGTATTTTTTAATCAGATTTCTGCAAAAAAGTCGTTGCCGCACAGCTTTTTGATGATCTCTTCAAGGTCTGCGTCGTCTTCGTAGGAAAGCTCAACGATCTTTTTCTTGGCAACGCGCGCAATGCGCACCTTTCTGCCAAGCGTTCTCATGACGCGTCTTTCCAGATCCTTCATGTATACCTTGCGCTGTGCGTCGGACTCGTCAAGCTCCTCAGGCTCCTCGCCCTTTTCTGCATTTGCCTTGAACAAGCGCACGATTCTTTCGGTTTCGCGCACGGAATAGTCCTTTTGAACGATCTTTTGTGCAAGATCCACGATCTGTGCCTCGTCTTCAAGTCCCAGCAGGGCTCTTGCATGACCGCCCGAGATCTCGCCTTTCTTGAGCAGCTCCAAAGCACCCTCGGGCAGCTCGAGCAGACGCAGCATATTGGTAATGGTTGAACGGTTTTTGCCGACCTTCTGTGCCACTTCCTCCTGCGTCATACCAAATCTGTCGATCAAAGCCTGATATGCAAACGCCTCTTCCACGGCATTGAGGTCCTGTCTTTGTACGTTTTCGATCAGCGCGATCTCGCTGGTCTTCATATCATCGCTATCCATAATGACGACGGGCACCTCGGAAATGCCTGCCATTTTGGCAGCTCTCCAGCGGCGTTCGCCCGCAATGATCTCATAAGTGCCTGCGGATACGGGATTTTCACGCACGATCAGAGGAACGAGCACACCGTAATCACGCACGGAATCCGCTAAAGCCTGCAAGGGCTCAAGATCAAAGTCCTTTCTGGGCTGGTCACGTCTGGGCTCAATATCGGCTACGCGCAGCTTTGTAACTGCATCTTTCTTGGTTTCAAGCATGTTGTCATCCAGAATTTCATAGAAATTTCTGCCGAGTCCGCCTTGTTTTCTTGCCATGTTTACTTCCTCCTTGCTTAAATTCTGGACGCGAGATCCTTGGCACACTCCAGATATTCGGTAGCGCCCTTGTTTCTCTTGTCGTGATAGTATACAGGCATACCAAAGCCGGGAGCTTCGGACACCTTAACGCTTCTGGAAATGGGAGGATTGAGCAGCTTATCCGCGTAGTGGCGGCGCAGTTCTCCCATGACCTGCTGAGAAAGCAACAATCTCTGATTATACATGGTGATGAGAATGCCGGTAACGGTCAGCGTGCTGTTGTAGTGGTTTTTAATTCTGCCTACTGTGATCATCAGCTGAGAAAGACCCTCAAGTGCATAGAATTCGCACTGCATCGGGATTACAACGCCGTCACTTGCTGCCATGGCGTTGACAGTCAGCATGCCCAAAGAGGGAGGGCAGTCAATAATCACGTAATCGTAACGATCCTTGATCGCTGCGAGCGCGTTTTTAAGCGTATATTCGCTGTTTTCATGCTGGAACAGCTCAAATTCCGCACCTGCAAGCGCAATATTAGTGGGAATGAGATGCAGATTGTCAAACTCCGTTTCAATGATCACGTCCTGCATAGGGACATCAGCGGTCAAAACGTCGTTGATGGTGAGTTTTAAGGACTTTTTGGGGATGCCGGCACCGCTGGTTGCGTTACCCTGGGGGTCAAGGTCGATCATGAGTACCTTGTAGCCAAGGATTCCAAGCGAAGCGGCAATATTGACGGCAGAGGTGGTCTTGCCTACGCCGCCCTTTTGATTACAAAAGGAAATGATTTTTGCCATGTTTATCTATATACCTCCGGATGATATTCCGAACATATTATATCACGAAATCTATTGAATTGCAATAGCTTTGTGTATATTTTTATACGATTTTCAACTATTGTTGTAAAATGTTTCACGTGAAACGCGATTAAAAGCTGTGAGGATGTTTCACGTGAAACACAAAAAGCGTTGCATAACGTTTCACGTGAAACAATATTTTGTACGGAATTTGTTTCACGTGAAACAATATAATGCTGTGATTTGATGTTTCACGTGAAACATCAGTCAATGATCGTGACGGAAATTTTGCGCCAGCCGTCACCTTCCTCGGTGATGCAAACGATTCTATTGCCTCGTTCCTGCAATCGTTGGGCACCGCGCTGACATTCGTACAAAAACGCACTTGGCGACGAAATGTTTGATAAATCAGCCGCGCTGTCACTGTTTGTGTTACCTAATAAGCATCTGTCGACATAATCCTCTGTTTGTTGCACCGTCATGTGTAGCTTTGCGACGGTTTCGATCACGTGCTGTCGTTTGGGTTGTTGTAAGCGCAGCAAAAGTCGTGCATGCCGTTCGCTCAAGCCGTATTTCTTGAGCATCTGTTGCTCGTCCTGAGAAAATTGCAGTAAGCGCACCTTGTTGCCGACGTACGCCTGACTTGTGCCCAGCCTTTTTGCGAGAGTGGATTGTGTGTAGAGATAATCCTTGCACAGCGTTTGTATGACGCTTGCTTGCTCCAAATAATGCATTTTTCCTTGCAGCAAGGTTAAAATCAGCTCCTGTTCCTCGTTCTGTTCCTTTTCTTCCATGGTCAACCTCCGTTTTGTGATAACTGATCATACCATACCGCCCGTGGGCGATTTTGTTGCAGCGGGGCGGCTCGGGATATGGCGAAACCCGACAAAACGGGATGATTGCGGTAAATTTCGTTCAGAAATGCTCAACAAATAAAGAAAAAACCGCTGAATTACAGCGGTTTTTTGAGTATCTGTGCGTATTGGCGCGGAAAATTATTCGGTGTCTGTTTGACCTTAGCTATTTCTATAATGCAACGTTCCTCTTGATTTCCG
>JAGBXH010000010.1 GCA_017629395.1 Clostridia bacterium
ACCAAATTTTGCGGTTTGCTTCATTGGTCTTTTCCTCCAACAATAATAATTTACAAGATTTGGGCTGTTTCCGGCACCCAGAAGCACCGGTTCAAGCCTTACATATATTATATGAAGAATTTGGCAACATAGCCCAAATGAGCATAGCACGCCTATTCCCCTACAATACGAGAATTATATCACACTTTTCTTGGTTTGTCAAGACAAACGGATTTTTTTCGACCTTTTTCACCAAAACTGCTGACTTTTGAAGGCAGCTGACTCTTTTTTGCATTTTTTACGCAAAAATGCACAAGATGTGAACCGTTTCGTGAAACATTTTGACATTTTGTTGTGATTTTCGTTCGTTTCATGCATTTTTTGCAATGATGCAACTGTAACATTTCTTTTGGTTCACAAATTGTTTACATTTTCAAGGCGGAATTTTCCTTACTTTTTTGCGCAAAAAAAGCCCGTGCATCCCAAAGGAATGCACGGGCTGTGCTTATTCAGTTAAGCAAAGGATCAAAGATCAGTCCTTCTTCTTAGCAACTACGCATGCGCCCATTGCCAGAACTGCTACGATTACGCCTGCGCCGATCACGCCGCCGCAGCTCTTCTCTGCTGCAGGCTCGGTGGTCTGCTCGCTTTCGGGAGCGTTGGTCTCAGCGTCGGTCTTAGCCTCGGTCTCTGCAGGAGCGTCGGTCTTAGCTTCGGTCTCTGCGGGAGCCTCGGTGGGAGCCTCGGTGGGAGCCTCGGTGGACTCAACGGTTACGGAGCCCATGCCGCTGAGCTTCAGGGTCATACCGGAGTTCTCGGGATACCAAGCGGAGCCATCGTCAAATGCGGAGTATTCCTTGCAGGTGCCCCATGCGTTCAGTGCACCGCCGGTCTCTTCACGGTCGATGTAGCAAACCAGCATGTTCAGGGTAACCTCATCCTCGCCGCCGGTCCATTCCGGAACGGGCAGCTCGTCGTTGAGCAGCTTGTTGGAGATATCGTTGTACAGAGTCTGCCAAGCAATCGCGAACTCAGCATACCAGCCGGAGCCGTCCTCTGCCTTCTTGGTAGCGCCCTTAACCTCGCCCTCTCTCCACTCTTCCTCGTCATCGGAAGCCATGAAGTAGGACTGGTCGGACTGAGCGTCACCGTAGATGCACTGTACGGAAATATCTACAGTGTTGTCTTCCTGCAGACCGAAAGAGTAGAATACTGCTCTTTCGAATTCCTCGGTCTGTGCTGCCCAGCCGTTGAAGTCAAGCTGGATCTGGAAAGCGTCACCGTTGTACTGACCGTCGTCAGAGAAGCAAACCACGTCGTCATTGATCTTGAACGCGATGTACAGGTACTGCGAGTCAGCGCTGAACCACATGTCGATAGACCAATTCTCATCCAGCTCACCGGAGAAGGGTCTGAGGTTGTACTGGTCGATCTCATACTTCTGGAAACCAGCGTTCTGCCAGTCAGAAACGTCACCGTCGAGCGTGATGACGCTGGCAAGGTCTTCCTTGTACTCTGCAGTTACTTCACCAAAGGGTCTCCAGTCAGCCTCTTCAACTGCAGCATTTGCAGTCAGCGCGCACAGAGAAGCCAGCATAGCAGCAACTACGAGCATTGCAAAAAACTTCTTCATTGTAAGTTTTCCTCCTAAAAAAGATAATTTTGTCAAAACCGCGCACAAGGCGGTAATTTACTCTATTATGGTAGCGGAAGATTGTGACATTCATGTGTACTAATTGTTAACTGTTTGTAACCTCGTCGTATATTTTTGTGAGTCACAGTATTATTGTATAAACTTTCGGTTGTTTTTTTGTACACATTTGCTAAATCAATCTGCAAACACGATCTGCAGCTTCTCGGTCATCACATCCGATTCGTCAAGCAGGTAGCAATCGCACAGCGGGATCAGATCGCGGTAACCGTCACGCATGACGCGGTTTTTATAGATTGCAGGATCCTGTGCCTTCCCTAACATCAGATCCCCCAGCATAAGCACGTTACCCGCACCCACGGCAGCCTTCTCCTTTATGATATGCAGCTGCTCATCGATCGTGACGCAGCCGTTCTTATCAGGCGTATAGCGGCAAAGACCCTTGCCGGGCACGTAGATTGCCAGCGTCACGCCCGCAATCTCGCCCGAGAGCGTGTAGCCGGCACGGCAGGCATACGGATACTCGGTCTTTGCCGACACGTGCACCTGCTTACCGCCAACGACCAGATCCGCCTCGGATTCGGTCATATACGGCACGACAATTGTGTTTCCTTCAATCATATACGCGTAACGCGCGCACGCGGACAGCCCTTCTCCGCCGCGCATGGAGCAGCACCAGAACGCCTCGTAGCAATGTGCTGCCAGCACGCCGTCGGTCGCGCACTTGTCACAGCCAAAGCCGCCGTTTGCTCTTTGCGTGCGCAGCATACCGTTATACAGAATGCGGTTGACCACGGGCAGATACTTTTCCTCACCCGTAGCGGCAAACAGCTGTGCCGCCACCATAAAGGAATCCACCACCGCGCAGGGCTCGGTCCACTCGGGTCTTGAGAACCAGTTCTGATTTTCATAGTTGACCGTCATACCGTACGCAAGATAGAGATCAAAAATGCGCTTTGCGGCAATCAGATACTTTTCCTTTCCGGTCGTGCCATACATGCGCAGAATACCGCGCGTAGCCGTCAGCGTGGCGTGCGTCTGCAGCTGCATGCCAACGGGATCAAGCGCCAAGAATTGGTCGATCAGCTCGTCGATCATCTCGCCAAGCGCCTGCTTCATGGGGCAATCGGGGTAAACGCTGTAGGCATGAGTCAAGCCGTCCAGCGGAATGTACGCGCAGCCCGTATCGGTGGAAAGATGCCAATTTCCCGTTGCGGCAAACACGTGACCCGACATATCTCCGCCACCCAGCCGCAGCGCGGGATCGGTGGGGTACTCTCGGTAGGTCTTGCGCAACGGCAAAAACAGGTTCATGACCACGCCCTCGATCAAAAACAGCGTTTCGTCCAGCCCTCTGTATTCATAATACGCACAAAGCGCGCGCAAAAGCCAGCCGTGACCCGAAAGCTGCTGCTCGTCCGCCTCGGGATGCGGCAGAATTCTGCCAAGATACCCCCGCTCGTTCATTTTTTTCGCAAGCTGCGCCATAGACGCGTCAAGGGCTGCAGGCTCTCTGCCCGTTGCCATCGCGGTCATGGTCTGGGAGAGCATGGCTCTGCCCTCCCAGTCGCCCGGCCAGGTATCAATCGATTGGCTTTCAAACAGCAAGGGAGGCAGGTACATGTCACTTTCCAAGCGTGCGGTCTGACGCGCGAGTCTGTCGGCAAGTGTGCCGCCGTGGCGCACGTTTTGAGCATTTGCGAATTGCAAAACCGAATTTTTCATGGAAATTCTCCTTGTATTATATA
>JAGBXH010000087.1 GCA_017629395.1 Clostridia bacterium
AGGGGCTTGCTCCTCCTGCCCATGCACAAACTAACTCACAAATACTCCTCAATCAACTTAGCCACGCTCTCGGTGGTGCGGCTGACCTTGCCCAAGACCACAGGCATGGCACTTTGCATGGCATGTCCGCAAAAATCGGGCGCCTGGAGCATAGAAAGGTCGTTTTCGCCGTCGCCCACGGTCAAAATCACCTCGGGCGCAAGTCCGCGGCAGGTGGACAGCTTGCGAATACCGCTCGCCTTATCCGTTCCCGCGCACACAAAATCAATGCTTTGTACGGTGGGCATCAGACCCTTGATCTGCCCGGGGAACATAGCTTCGCACTTCTCACGCACAGCCAACGCGTGCTCAGGGCAGGTAAACCAGCATGATACCTGCAGCACGCGGTCCAGTCGCACCTCGTCGATCAACAGATACGCATCGTCCGCGCGCAGATCGGTACTCGCCTGCACGCCCACGCTGCCCCAATCGTACGATGCAGATACCCAATCCACCTCGTATTTGAAAAATTCCTCAAACAACGCCTTTGCCACGCGTGCGGGGATACAGTTATGCCCCGTAGCGTTTCCCTCTGCATCTGTAATGACCGAGCCGTTACAGCCTACCATAAAGTCATATGGCACGTTGTCCTTATCCAAAAACTTTTTGATCGAGCCCAAATTTCTGCCGCTGACAAGGCCGAAAAGGTTACCTGCCGCGCGCCACGCGCGGATCGCCTCGATGTTTTCCTCGCTGACCTCGCCCAATACGTTGAGCGTGCCGTCGTAGTCACTTGCCAATATTTTCATGCTAAATACCTCTCAATCAACGCTGCCACGCTTTCGGTTGTACGGCTAACCTGCTCCAAGACCACGGGCATGGCACTTTGCATGGCATAGCCGCAAAAATCGGGGGCGGTCAACATAGCAAGATCGTTATCCCCGTCACCCACGGTGAGAACAATCTCCGCTTGCAGCCCACGCAGCTCCAGCAGGCGGCGAATTCCCACCGGCTTGCCCGCACGGACGCTGATGAAATCCACGCCCAGGATGCCGGGCATGATGCATTGCACCTCATCCCCGAACGCTTGGGCACACGCATCGCGCAAGCTCGCTGCCTTGCCGTCCTCCTTAAAGTTGGCATGCAGCTGCGTAACCTCTGTGATACTCTTACCGTCTATGACCAGCGCACCATCCTCCAAGCACACGGTGCTTTTTGGCGTGACAAGCACGCTTTCCTCGTCATAGGACACCGAAATATGATTGGGGTTGGTGGCTCTGATTTTTTCAAGCAGCGCAAAAACGGTTTGCAGCGAAATGCCAATGCACTCGCTTGCCCTGCCCTGCTCGTCCGAGATCACCGCGCCGTTATTGCCGATGAGAAAATCGTACTGCACGCCATCCTTTGCCATAAACTCACGCAAATAGCGCAAGTATCTGCCGCTGACCATACCAAACAAGTTGCCCGCAGCGCGCCACTTTTGGATCGCCTCAATATTTTCCTTGCTGACCACGCCACCCACGTTGAGCGTGCCGTCGTAGTCACACGCTAAGATCTTCATGCGATAACCAGCTTTCCAAAATATTCGGGGCGGTGGAAATCGGGCTTCTCCGTACCCACGCGGCTCCAGGAGCCGTAATGCGGCACGGCAGTTTCGTCACCGCACTTATAAAAGTTGCCTCTGAAGGCATATCCGGGCGCAAATGCGTCCGCGTCAATGCCGTAAACGCCCTTAATGACCGAGAACGGAATACGCGCCACGATGCCCCATTCTTCATCCGTAACAAAGCCCTCTACCGTCGGCAGCGCACCGCACACGTCCAAGGTGGGTACTCTTTCGTGTCTGTCTTTTCCTACGCAGGAAAGCAGCGCACCGCGCGCGTTCATCTCCATGTTGAGATACTTGTCCGCAGTATTATCCCACGTTGCAAAAAATTCCAGGCAGGAATCGGTGTAGATGGGCTGATTATAGGCAGTATACACCGCGCGGGGATGCTTTTCGCGGCACACCATGCGCAAAGCAAAGCCGTAGCCCTCGATTTTGATCAGCTGCGCGTAAGCATCGGGCATATACGCGTCGCTCCAGGCGTACTGATCGATCACAGCGCGCGGCACGTTTGCCCAATCCGTGGGCACTTCGGCATAAGTCAAAATTCTGTATTCCTGCATAACAGACCTCCGGGGTGGTTTTATACGTTTATTATAACAGAAAGGCGACGGATTGTCAATTCCCAATGAATCGCTCCTTGGGATATTATGTGAGGAAATTGTTTCCGTTCTTTTTGGCACCGCGGGCGCAAAGAAGAACATATTTCGCTCCGCGAAATTAAACGCCGTATATAGAGTTTCGCGCCTGCGGGCGCGACAAGGGCTGCGCGCCCTTGACTTGCGCAAACTTTTGAAAAAGTTTGATCAAAACTTTCAATCTGTTTTGTCCGTACGGTGAGAAAAAGACGGCATTTCTGCCGTCTTTTTCGCGTTAAATATGATAGTTTCCGTCAGCATCCAAGGTGATTGCCGTTTCAAAGAACGCGCGGGATGCATTGACAAGGTGTGCGTTATCTGCGCATGCGGCAGTTTCATAGGACGAGTGCATTGCAAGCTGTGCCATACCGATATCCACGGTATTGACCGGCAGCAAGGTGTCCGCAATGCTGCCAAGCGTGGAGCCGCCCGCGCTGTCCGAACGGTTTGCAAAGCCCTGCGTAGGCACGCCTGCTTTCTTGCACATTTCGGAGAAGAGTGCGCAGGAAATGCCGTCGGTTGCATAACTCTGCGATGCATTTGCCTTGATGACCACGCCGCCGCCCATGCGCGGTGCGTTCTGTGCATCCGAAAGCTCGGGATGGTTGGGATGCTTTGCGTGAGCATTATCCGCAGACAGCATCATGGACGTGGGCAATACGCGGCGCAGATCCACGCCCTGCGTCTGGCATACGCGTTCCAAGACGTCACGCAGCCAAAGTGCACCCGCGCCCTGCTTGGTGCGGCTGCCCGTTTCCTCGTTATCAAAGCAAGACCATACCTGCAAGGTGTTCTCTGCCGTTGTCGACTGAATAAAGCCGATCAGCGTGCCGTATGCGCACATGAGGTTATCAATGCGCGGTGCGGAGAAAAATGCGTCATCCGCGCCCCATACGGTTGCGGGGGTACGGTTATAGAGATAGAGATCCGCGCTTACTACGTCCTCCGCCCCCACGCCTGCCGCCTCTGCGACCTGTGAGATCAGCGTGCCCTTGGCACTCGACATACCAAAGAGCGGCATCATATCGGTCTGCGCGTTGAATACAAAGCCGTCGTTATGCTTTCTGTTTTGATGAATTGCCACGTTGGGGATCAGCAACAGATCCTTGTCCACCTTGACGTTAACCGATCTGATGGCATCACCCTCCTTGACGATGAGTCTGCCCGCCAAGGAAAGGGGCTTATCCAGCCAAGAGGACAGGATCATACCGCCGTAACGTTCGGTGTTGAGCTTGATATACTCGCCCGTATCCGCCTCGCAAACTGCCTTGAGCTTAAAGGTAGGGCTGTCGCTGTGGCTCGCCGCCAGCATGATGCCGTCGATGCGCTTTGCGGGCATGCGCAAGGCAATGATGGACGTGCCGTTCTGCACCGTGTAATATCCCTTACCGCTCTCAAGCTCCCACGCATCCTTTGCGTCCAGACGCACAAAGCCCTGCTCCTCCAGAATCTTGACAGCAGCGTCCACCGCCTGATATGCCGTGGGGCTGTTTTCTATATAGTTCAAAAGCTCTCTTGTGTACATACTAAAACTCCTTTCAGTTCACCGAATCCGCGCCCACCGCCGTGGTAAAGCGCGTACGGAAATCGGCATCGTGCTCGCTGCTCCCCAGTGCCCACATAGTCTTGGCAAAGGCTGCCTCGGTGGTCATATCGTAAGCCTCCAAGAGGTTAAATCTCTGCTTGATGGTAAAGCCCACGCGGTAGACCTCCATGTCGCTGCCCTCATGCGCCACCTGCGTCTTGATAATGACCTTGACGCCCTTTTCGGTCAGCATAGCGATCTTATCCGCAAACGCCTCGCTGTCGTAAACGGGAATGCCGCCCACGCCAAAGCTCTCAATGATCACCGCACGGTAATTCTCCGCAAGGTAATCGAAAATACCGGGCTGAATACCGGGCGTCAGCTTCAAGACGAATACGCGGGGATCCAGCGTGTCGTAAAACACGGGCGCTTCGGGGCGAGGGCTGCGCACGTAATGCAGCACTCTGCCGCCGCGCACGACCGCCACCTCGGGATAATCCATACTGGAAAAAGCGGAATAGCTCTTGGTGCGCGTCTTGGTGGCACGCGTGCCCTCGATGACCTTGCCGTCAAACACAATGTGCACGCCCTGTGCCCCCACATCGGCAGCGTAGATGGCAGCGTTGAGCAAATTTTCTCTTGCATCGGTATCGCGCTGGGAAATGGAACGCTGCGCGCCCGTCAGTACCACGGGCTTGGGACTTTGCTGCACGAGATAGGACAGCACCGCAGCGGCATACGCCATGGTATCCGTGCCGTGCGTGATGAGAAATCCGTCGTACTCCTCGTATTTCTCGCGGACGGTACGTGCAATTGCCAGCCATTGTACGTGGCACATATTGGTACTGTCAAGATTAAAGAGCTGCAGGGTATCGATCTCGCAAACGCTTTGCAGCTCGGGAACAGTTTCCAAAAGCTCCCGGGACGTAAGCCCGGGAGCAAGACCCTGTTCGGTTGGAGTGGAGGCTATGGTGCCTCCCGTTGCGATCAGAAGGATCTTTTTCATAACTTTACTTTTCCTTTTTTACCGCCCGCCACACTTTCACACGTGACGTTAATACCAAGTCGCTTATAGGTGCGCTCGTCTACGGGTGAGAGAATGACCGAGAAGTGCGCGTCACAGCAGCGCAGCTTGTCCAGCTGAGCAAGCGCAAGTGCAGCGTTTGCATGCGTGCGCGAGCTGATCGAGAGTGCGATCAGCACCTCATCCGAGTGCAAACGAGGATTGCTTTGACGCAAATATTCGGTTTTGAGCTTGCAGATCGGCTCAAGCGCGTCTACGCTGATGATCTCCTCTTCCTTGGGAATGCCCGCCAGACGCTTCAAGGCGTTGAGCAAGAGTGCCGCAGAGGGACCAAGCAGCGAGGATGTCTTACCCGTCACGACAGATCCGTCGGACAATACCATTGCGCCTGCAGGATTTCCCGTTTGCTCGCTGCGCAAAAGAGACGCTGCAACCGCGGGATTGAGTTCAGAGCTGACGCCCGCCTGCTCCATCAGGATCTTCATCTTGGCACTGAGCGTGCCGTCACTTCCCTTTTGCTTTTCGGCAACGGCGGTCTGATAGTATCTGCGCAGGATCTCCTTGCGGGCAGCCTCGCAGACGACCTCGTCGTCCTCAATGCAGAAGCCTACCATATTCACACCCATATCGGTGGGAGATTGATACGGGGAGGTGCCCTGAATGCGCGTCATAATGGCACGCAGCACGGGAAAGATCTCCACGTCACGGTTATAATTGACGGTAGTCTTGCCGTAAGCCTCCAAGTGATAAGGGTCGATCATATTGACGTCGTCCAGATCCACGGTGGCTGCCTCATAGGCAAGGTTCACGGGATGGCGCAGGGGCAGATTCCAGATGGGGAAGGTTTCAAACTTGGCATAACCTGCGCGCACGCCGTTCTGATGCTCATGATAAAGCTGCGAGAGGCAGGTTGCCATTTTACCGCTGCCGGGGCCGGGTGCGGTGATGACCGCCAGAGGCTTGGTGGTCTTGACAAACTCATTCTTACCAAAGCCGGCAGGGCTGACGATATGCTCTACGTCCGAGGGATAGCCCTCGATTTTATAATGCAGATAGCTGTTGACACCGATGTCCGTCAGCTTGCGGCGAAAATCGTCCGCAGCCTTTTGCCCTGCATAGCAGGTAATGACCACGCTATCCACGGTAAACGCAAGATCGCGGAAAATGTCGATCAGGCGCAGTGCATCCTGGTCGTAGGTAATACCGAGATCGGCACGCATTTTGTTCTTGGCGATATCCGCTGCGTTGACCACGAGAATGATCTCCGCATGATCGCGCAGGCTCAGCAGCATGCGCAGCTTGCTGTCGGGCGCAAAGCCGGGCAGCACACGTGCAGCGTGAAAATCGTCAAACAGCTTGCCGCCAAACTCCAGATAAAGCTTGCCGCCAAACTCGTCGATGCGCTTTTTGATCTGCTCGCTTTGCAGCTGCAGATATTTATCGTTATCAAAACCGATCTTCATTGTTCCCATCACTCCCCGTGAAATCAGAATACTCTTTATTTTAACATAAATTGCACCGATTGTAAATAGGCGTTGCGAAATTTCGCGAAATTATCCGATCAAAATGCCTGCAGCGCGCGCAAGTGCCTCGTACGCTGTCAAGAACTCCTCATAGCCGCGCACCTTTTCGCGATTCCAGGTATTCTCGGCAAGTGCCGCCATGCGCTCGGCAACCAATCTGCGCTCCTCGGCAATGCCTTCGGCAACTGTCGGGAAGCTGCCCTGAATGGTATCACCCCAAGCGAGCAGCTGACCGCCCAGCACGTTGTCGTTTGCGGGGATCTCAATGGTCACACCGCGATAGGGGGAGTCGGGATGCACGGGCGTCCAACGGTAAATGCTCCAGTTATATACCTCCTTTTGCGACCAATACGCTGCGGGAGTGACCACGTACATAGGTCGCCAGGAGCTGTTGATGATCTTGAATCCGCCCTCCAGGAGCTGTGGCGTGGTCTGATAGTAGTTTTCCCAGCTGTGCATGATGATATCCTTGGAAACAAACTCGTTGACAGCGGGCGCAAAGCCCTCCCAAGCCATGACGCGCTTTCCCTTTGCCATCACGGCATCCGCCATTTTCTGCACGAAATTGGCAAGCATACGCTCGGCAAGGTATCTCTTATCGGGGTTATCAAAGTCAATGCCGCAAGACTCTGCATACGCGCGGCAAGCTTCGTTGGTCGTCCATTTTTCAATAGCAGCCTCATCGCCGCCCACGTGCACGTACTCGGCGTTGGGGAACATGTCGCAAAGCTCCGCGAACAATGCCTGCATAGCGCTCATGGCAGCTTCGGTTTGCGGAATGATATTGTCCGTACCAAAGATCTCGGGATAATTCTTGCAGAGCTGCGTGCAATGTCCGGGCACGTCGATCTCGGGAATGAGAGAGATGCCACGCTCGGCAGCATACTTGTTCAAGTATGCAATATCCTCGCTTGTATAGCTACGCCCTTCTGTAGCAAGCTTGGGGTAGATCGCACTCTGCAAGGTATAGCTCTGATCGTCGGTAAAATGCAGGTGCAAACGGCTGACCTTATAGAACCAGCACAGATCCACGTAGGAAAGCAGGTAATCAAAGGGGTGCCAGTTGCGCGCAAGGTCGATCATCACGCAGCGGTGCTCGCAATCGGGCTGATCGCGCACCTCGCAAACGGGTACGCTGACTCTGCCGTCCAGTACGCGCATCAGCTGACCCAAGGTTGCCAGCGCATACTGCATGCCCTGCGCATCAGCAGCCGAGAGCACCACGCGTGCGGTCTGCACGCGCAGAGAGTATTCCCCGCTCTGCATATCGGGATCCACACGCAGCACGACCGACGCACCGCGTCCCTCGGTAAAGCGCACGCCGACAAGTCTTTGCGCATAACCCGCAAACGCCTTTGCAGGGCGCGCAAACATGGGATCGCAGATCTCCATGATAGGCATGATGGCAAGCATTTCCTGTCTGTAGGTAATATATTTGGGATAAGGGATCAAGGCAAGTGCTACGTTTTCCATAAAGTGTCCTTTCTCTCCGCGCGGGAGCTCTTATATGAATCCATTGTATCACAAAGTGTAGGAAATTGCAATAAAAAGAGAAAATTTTGACATAAAAACACAGGGGCGATTTGAAAAATCGCCCCTTTCGGTTTATAAGTTGTTTGCAATCTCTGCAGCCTTATCCGCCAGAATTTCCAACGCGCCATCCTTGAAGGGAGACGCAAGGCCCGCATCCTCGATCAGCTGCTCAAACGCCTTGGTGCCGCCGCACTTTGCAAACTCCAGATAGCGGGAGAGTGCGGAATCGTAGTCCTCGGTCGATGCGACCAGGAAGCCGATGGCAACCGTCTGCGCCAGACAGTAGTCGATGTAGTAGAAGGGGCTTTCGTAGATGTGCATCTGATACTGCCATCTGGTACCCTCTTCAAGGTAAGGAATGCCCGTCAGCGTCATGTAAGGACGGTACTTTGCCTCCAGCTCTAGGTAAGTCTGCTTACGCTGCGCGGGGGTCATATCGGGATTTGCATACATCAGGTGCTGGAACTCGTCCACGATGACGCCGTAAGGAATAAAGCTCAGCGCGTCAAGCAGGTGACGCTTTCTGTACTTGGGTGCCATGTCACCAAAGAACTTGTCCATGTACTTCCAGCAAAGGAACTCCATGCTCATGGAGTGGCACTCTGCGGTTTCCATGCCGCCCACGTCCAGCTCAAAGTTATCCTGCTCGCAAGCAAAGTTAGCAGCCAGCGCGTGACCGAACTCATGCGTCATAACGTCCACGTCACCGCAAGAGCCGTTGAAGTTTGCAAGAATAAAGGGCTGCTTGTATCTGGGGAAGCAGGTGCAGTAGCCGCCGCCGAACTTGCCGTCGCGTGCCTCTACGTCAAATGCCTCAGCCTCCTGCATTGCGCGCATGAAGTTGCCAACAATGGGATTCATATCGTCGTACATTTCCTGCGCTGCCTTGAAAATGCCGTCCTTATCCAGCATGGGTCTGGGCTGCTCGCCTGCCATCCAGATCGCATCATCGTAGAACATGAACGTGCCGTAATCCATTTCCTCTGCCAGCTTTTCTTTCAAAGCCTTCACGCGAGGAACGAGAGATTCCTTGACGTTGTCACGGAACTTGCGCACCATTTCGGCATTGTAGTCCATTCTGCCCATACGGTAGTAGCCAAGCTCAATAAAGTTTTCATAGCCCAGCTTGGTAGCAATTCTGTGGCGGATCTTGACCAGCTTATCGTAGAACTCGTCCAGCTGTGCCGCGTTTGCCTGCAAGCCGCGACCGATCGCCTCTGCGCACTCGCGTCTTGTTTCGCGGTCGCCGTCCTCCAGGTTGCCGCGCAGCGCGGAGAGCGGCATAGTTTCACCGCGGAACTCAAACTGCATCTCGGACATGAACTTGGAATACTCGGTCGTGACCGCATTCTCCTCCTGCATATCCTCAATGATGCAGGGATCGAAGCACTTGAGTTGAACCTCAATCGACTTGAAGATACGGGGATTGAGCAGCTTTTCCAGCTCTGCACGGTAGGGCGAGGACAACAGCAGCTTGCCGTACTCTGCCTGCATGCCCGAAATGTGCGGGCCGATCTCATCGTAATACGCGACCTCTGCGCCGTAGAACTCATCTCTGGTATCAAGCGTAAAGCGGCAGTTTGCCAAGGAAGCCTGCGTATAATAGTCGATCATGCACTCCATAACGGCGTTCTTTGCAGCAATGACGTCCTCTACGCACGTAGCGGCAGCGTTTGCCTTGCAAAACGCCTCAAAGGCAGCCTGTGCCTCTTCCAGCGTAAATCTCTTATAAGGAATTTGTGAAACTTTCATGTAAGTTCTCCCTTCTGTTTGGTATTGGGTTCATTATAGCACACTGCAATGGGTTTGTCTACCTTTATTATAAAAAAAGGTGTTGCAAGCACCCGTGGGTGCTTGCAACACAAAATTTTTTTCGGAATTAGTCCTTCTTCTTGAGCACTACTGCAGTACCGATGATAGCAACGACTGCCAGAACGCTTGCGCCAACTACGCTGCCGCAACCCTTCTTTTCGGTTGCAGGAGCCTCGGTAGTAGCCTCGCCGCCCTGCTCGGGAGCATCGGTGGTAGCATCGCCGCCCTCGGTGGTCTCATCGGTGGGCTCAGCGGTGGTCTCTTCGGTGGTGGGCATGTACTGCTCGTACAGATCGTAGGGATCCTGGTTGTAGCACTTGATCCAAGCGATATCAAAGGTCTCGCCTGCAACGCCTTCCTCATCGTAGAAAGGAACAAGACCCAGGGTCTGGATGTAGTCCTGCCACTTAGCGTCACCGTTCATATCAGCTATCAGATAGTTCCAGTTGCCGTCAGGGGTGGTGAAATCAAAGTAGCACTCTTCAACGCGGAAGTCGGGCTCCTGTCTGGTCTGCCAGATAATGCCGCACTCCTCAGCCTTTGCGGAGCTGGTGCGGTACTTGATAACAAGGTATCTTGCATCGGAAAGCAGGTTTCTGGGGTATGCGGTGCTGTATGCATAGCAGCCGTCTTCCTCTGCGGTAATGCGCAGGAAGGTCTCCTCACCCTCGGTGATCTGCGAAACGGATGCGCCGGAGCCTACCATGGTGTTGAATACGTTAGTGTCGGAGAAGTTGATGATCTCACGCAGCTCGTACTCCATGTCTTCGGGAGATACCTGGGGAATTTCGCCGGGCTTGATAACAACGTCTTCAGGCTTGCCTTCGAAGGTGATGCGTGCGAAATACTGGCAAAGCTTGGGAGAGAACTGACCGCCGATACCGTGGCAGAACAGAACCTGTGCATTCTTGTTCTCATCCTTCTCGCCCTGAACTTCCATAACGAATGCGAAGTTGCACTGGTCGCCGTTCTCGGGGTACTTTTCCCAACCCAGCGCCTGCTGCAGGTCGATTCTCAGCTCGTAGGTTACGCGCTTGGAAGCGTCATCGTACTTACCGGTGAAATCGTCTGCACCGGACAGGTACTGACCGTTCCAGGTAAAGGTGATGTCTTCCTGCTTTTCCTGGTTATAACCAAAGCCAAGCTCGGTGTAAGAGGGGTCTCTGCCCTCTGCATCAACGTCAGCAAGACCGATCTGCAGGCAGTTATAAGCAAACAGCATAACGTCCTGAGAGGGAGTGCAATCATAACCGTCGATTGCGTCAACGTCGAATGCCATGTACAGGTACTGACCGTCCCAGCACCAGTAAGCGTCAAAGAAACCGCCCTTTACCTTCTCGTACAGAGCATCGGTAGCCTCTTTGCCGTAGCTGGAGGTAGCGGAAACGCCAATATAGTCTTCAAAGTTTTCAAAACGAGCGTACTCGTCCTTCTTGATCTCACCGTCCAGAACGGGGGTGATTGCCTGGTAAGGAACGTTCCACTTCATGGAAGCCTCACCTGCTTCGCCTGCCAGGATCTCGTCGTACTTCTCAGCGGTGTACTCATACAGAGTGCCGAGGTCGAGGAAATCAGCAGCTGCGGGAATTGCGCAGATTGCCGCTACCATGAGCAAAGCAATTGCCAAAGCCATCAGTTTTTTCATGTTGCACCTCTTATAAAATAAATTTTCATAAGTGACATGACGCCATCTTATTAACCATATTATACTAACTGTACATAAATTTGTCAATAGCTTTCGATAAATTATCACGCAATTTACACAAAGGCGTTGCATTTACGCAACGCGTGTGCTATAATGGACTTAATCACCGGAAAGGAAGTACACAAACATGAAGCATTTTTCTCTGCAACCCTTCCCCGAATACCCCGATTGCACGCTGATTGCGTACCTGCACGACAAGAGCCCCGAGCTGCAGATCACCTCTCGCCGCACCGTCATCGTGTGCCCAGGCGGCGGATATGCCTTTCTCTCGGCTCGTGAGGCAGAGCCCATCGCGCTCTCCTTCCTCTCGCAGGGCTTTAACGTGTTTATTCTGCGCTACTCCATCTGTGAAAATGCCGCCAACTGCCGCCCCCTGATCCAGGCTTGCAAGACGGTCAAGTTCTTACGCGAGCATGCAGAAGAGTACGACGTTGACCCGCGTTACGTCTTTATCAACGGCTACAGCGCAGGCGGCCACCTTTCCGCATCCTGCGGCACCATGTTTGATCTGCCCGAGATCCGCGCGGCGGTTGGCTGCGAGGACAATGATCTGCACCGCCCCACCGGCACGGTGCTGGGCTACCCCGTGATTGCCAGCAACCATTACGGTCACGCAGGCTCGTTCAATCTGCTTTGCGGCTCGGCTGAGGCTACTGCCGAGGATCGCGCATACTATTCCGTAGATAAGCACGTCAACGCCAAGACCGCGCCCGCATTTATCTGGCACACCGCCGAGGACGGGCTGGTCCCCGTGCAGAACTCGTTGGTTTACGCGCACGCACTTGCCGATAACGGCATTTCCTTTGAGCTGCACGTCTACCCCTACGGCCCGCACGGCTTGGCTCTTTGCAACAAGGAAACCTCCTACTCTCAACCTGTCCTCGAACGCCCCGAATGCGAGAGATGGATCTTGGACGCGGGAAGATGGATGATGAATATGTGATAACAGAAAAAGAGAGCACATGGTGCTCTCTTTTTTTAGAAGCCTGTATTTGCATAAAATTTACACGCCGTAATGAATGACGTAATTGTCATTTAAAATCGCTTGACGGATCAAATCCGCTAAGGCAACTAACCGCTTGTCCTTTTTATATCTTTTGTCCGTCATGACAATATCAAGAAGCTTGGGCAAAGATGATGGCGGAATAATGGTAATTCCCCATCTGGACAATGCCTTTTGAGGTTGTAACACACCTTGACCACGCACATTAAATGTATCTATTTCTAAAAGAGCGTTCCACCAATCGTTCATATATTTATCATCATCGATCGCTATGCAATGATATTTTTGAGGCTCATATTTCAAATAATCTTTTTGTTCATTAAAGTCATCGATAATTCCAAATTCCGCTTTAATCATTAGTTCACCTTTGTTGCATTGAAAAAATCAATGCGTTTAACAATGTCTATTTAATATTCTTCTGCATACAATTCATCATAATACCAACGCATAGGATTCTCATAAATATACCGCATGTGCTCCTCATAATCATTACGATTTCTGATAATATGATCGTAATAACGAGATTGCCAAATATTTTGACCGTATTCTTTATTACAAAACCGCTTAAACGTTGAGACAAATTGTGAAACTACGCTATTGGCTCGCGTGACATTTGTAGGGACAGGCGTCCTCGACTGTCCGCAATCCACCATACCCTCTATCCTCGTAGGGACAGGCGTCCTCGACTGTCCGTTATCTTTGACAAATAACAACAGATGGACGTGGTTGGGCATGATCACATAACTTTCGACAGATAGGTGTTCATAAAACGCATCGATTTGCTTGATGTATTTCTCGGCAATTTCCCCGTATTGTGTTAATTGGATTTGCGGACAGTCGGGGACGCCTGTCCCTACAATAATATTCTGAGGTTCTCCCGGACAGTCGGAGACGCCTGTCCCTACGACAGAATCCAAGGGGTTGCTCAGACAGTCGGGGACGCCTGTCCCTACGACACGAGAAAGGATACATTGCCTGTTTTGCGTGCAAAGCGTCAGAAAATATACACCGACGCTACTATAGTCAAAGCACTGTAGCCGTGGCGTTTTTCTCTTTTTCCATTCTTCCGAACTCATTACTTTCTCCACTTTATCATCTTCTCTCCAGTGGCACGTCCACCGCGATACAGACGCCGACGATATGCGCAGGCTTATACGGCTTGATCTTTGCCGCAACTGCCGAGAGAGTCGATCCCGTGGTGACCACGTCATCCACAAGGATCACGCACTTGCCTTTCAAGTCCGCACAATGCTTGGGCACGGCTTCAAACGCGGCATAGGCGTTCTTGGCTCTTTGCTCCTGCCCCAGCATTTTCTGCACGCTGCCGCCCGTGCGGCGCACCATTTGGACGGGCTTCCCCATTCCAAGCGCACGCGCAAGGGCTGTGCACAGCCCTTTTGATTGGTCAAATCCGCGCTCGCGCAAGGATTTTTTGGAGCGCGGCGCCCACACGAGCACGCTGTTTTCGCGTGTTTGCCCCAAGCGCACCAGCTGCTCCTCTATATTTGGCGCAAGCTCGCAGGCAAGAAATGCCTGCAGCTCCGCGCTTTCCCTATCCTTGAGCTTGAAAATGACGCGGCTTGCCACGCTCTGCGGCTTTTGCGGATCATACTCGGTCAGCTTGAG
>JAGBXH010000088.1 GCA_017629395.1 Clostridia bacterium
AGTTTGAGCCGTAGTTTTTGACCAGATGTTCAATTTTTATCATACTTACAGATCCTTTCTGTGTTTTGCAAAACTATACAGAATACATGATATCATAAAATTGTAAATTGGCTGTGAACATATGAAAAAATCATCATTATAATTATAATAAAAAATCGGGGCGCGCAATGTGGGAAGTATTCGCCTCCGGAATACGCGCTCTGCGCGTACAACTGAAAAAAGCACGCTCTCGCGTGCTTTTTTATATATCCTTTCCGAACAGAACGTCTATGTCCACATCAAAAATCTCGGCAAGAACCGGGAATAACCCAATATCGGGGTAGCTTGTGCCGCGTTCCCATTTGGAAACCGACTGCGCAGAAAGGTTCATCTTTTTCGCCAACGTACTTTGTGTCCAGCCGCGCTCCTTGCGCAGCTCCAATAGGATTCTGCCGAACTTTTCAAGATGATACGTAATCTCGCCCCCCTTGATGTCTGCTCAATGGCGAATGCGGTTGTCTTCCCAGCTCTTATGAGCGGCAATGCGCCCGAAATAGTGAACGCAGAACAGTATTCCAACACCCAGAAGCCAACCTATAAGAGCGTTTTGGAAGGGCTGGAACAATCCCACCGCGCCAATAAAAAAGTTCTCGATTCCCCAAGCCTGTGCGTAGCCGTAGCCGTAGCCGGACATGCTCAGGGAAACGGTGTAAAAAAGGGCGGGGATCAGCCACAGGGCGGCGGGGACTGCGGTGGATACGAGCGCCTCTGCAAGCGCGGTTTTGCGGTAGCGGATTGCTCCTTTTGCAGCATTCTCTTTCCCGCGCATCTCTGCCGAGGTGGCGGCAAGATAGGCGCGCTTGCGTGAGCCGTTCTTAAAGTAAACCGTAATCATGACGATGGCAAGTATGGCTAAGGTGAGAAGCGAAAATGCGAACATCACAAAGCGGTAGCGCGGTTCATAGCCGTCGCCCACCATCTGATTTTCCAAGGGACTCATGATAATGGCGTACAGCAGATAGGTGGCTATATGGTAGACGATTATGTAGAAAAATGCGTGTACGGCGGTTCTGACGTGATTGGGCTTTTCGAGGGAGTAGGTATCGGACGAAGTTGTGTTATAACGGTTGTTCATGAAAACTCCTTATCATTCTTTGTTGGCGTGCCACTTTTCAATTTGTTCGTTGCGGTATTGCAGGGGGGATTGCCCAAACCGTTGCTTGAATGCACGGATGTAGTAGTTTGCATCGGAAAAGCCATATTTCATGGCGATAAAGCCAATAGGGAGCGCGGTGAACAGCAGATCGGGTCGGCTTTGGTTGAGCCGTTCCTCCAAAACGAACTGCATGGGTGGCAGTCCCGTTGCGGCTTTGATTGTTTTGGTCAGCGTCGTGCGGTTGGTGTTGAACATGCGGCAAAGGGATTCCACCGACATGGGACGCTCGGCATGCTCTCTGATGTAGCGGACAATGGCGTCCTCGCCTCTTGTTTGCTTGCCTTGATAGGCACTTTCGGCAAGGCACATGACCGAAATGAGCTGTGAACGGGCGTGGCAGGACCACATGGGGTCGGTGCCGTGCGCACGAATGAACTGCTCGGCGGCGCGAAAATGGGCGAGCAGGGAGCGGTAGGCATCGGCTGTCAGGGGGAGAACCCCGCAATACCGTTCGTCGCGCGTCAAAAACAGGTGAAAATCGGGATAACTGTATCTGGCACGAAGGTCGGGATAGCGGTCACTCTCAATGACCGTGCGGCTCAGCCCGATGTTATAAAAATCGGGGCGGAAGCAAAAGCCCAGCACGTCGCCCGTGCCGCCGTGCACCTTGACGGTGTCGGTGTTGTTCAGGCATAGGAGCGTGTAGCCGTTGAGATAGCACCGAACCTCGGATAGCTCACAGGAAAAAGCGTCTGCGTGCACAAGATAAAGCGAGAACATCTGTGGGTCTACTTCCAATTCGGTGGAGATGCGGATCAGATCGGGGGAATATTGCATAATGAATTCCTTTCTTGCCGAGGACGAGCTCGTTGATTTATTTTAACATACCGCAAAGCATCTGTCAAAGCATGCACGGCGACAAAAATAGCACAATCATAAATCAAAGCCGACTCGCAAGTGCTTTTTTGTCCTATTCTGTGTAATCAACAATGAAAGAGATGAATTCGTTGGTGGTAATCCGCGCTCTGCGCGGATGGTGGATTCGTGACCACTTCTTCGCAGGGCGATATCGCCCTGCGAAGGTCAAAGGTCGAATGAAGGGCGTAGTGATGGGTTTAGGCAACCGCGACCTTTGCGTCGGTGACCTCTTGCCACCATCCCCCACCAACACAAAACGCCTACCGCAAAAGCGGTGGGCGGTTTGTGTTGGTGGGGGATTGTGGTAGGATCGCCGAACGCAAGGGTCGCGGTTGCCTAACCCCATTACATCACCCAATCATCGACCCTTGTCCTTCGCAGGGCGATATCGCCCTGCGAAGAAGTGGTCACGAATCCACCATCCGCGCAGAGCGCGGATTACCACCAACGAATTCATCTCTTTCATTGTTGATTACACAG
>JAGBXH010000089.1 GCA_017629395.1 Clostridia bacterium
GTGACGTGGCAACCGAGGCGGCGCGGCTTGGCTGGCATGCGGAATATTACGCCTGCTCCTCCGACCCCGGCTCGCTTGACGGTGTGATCCTGACCCATCCGCGGCACGGCTGCATCGCCCTTGCAGACTCCACCGCGCCGCACGTCATGGAGCCGACCTTGCCCGGTGTGCGCGACATCATCGTCAATCTTGGTGACTTTTGGGATCGGGAAAAGCTTGCCAAGTATGCAGCGCGCATTCGCACGCTGATGGGGTATAAGCAGGCTTGCTTTGATCGCAGCTATGCCTATCTCTCGGCGGCAGGTAAAATGCTGACGGCACGGGACAGCCTGATCGCGCCTTGCGTGGATGGGGATAAGATTTCGCGCCTTGCCGCCAAGATCTCGCGGGTATATCCCAAGGGGCGAGATTTTGACGAGCGCATCGGGCTTTCCGACAGCATTGGCATGAAGGGCAGGGTGCATTTTGATACCTATGAAAGGGCAGCCGATCGCCTTGTGGTGCTCTCGCCCTTTTACGGTGTAGAATATACGCTCATGGATGCGCTGTATCGCATGGCAAAGGAGCGCGGATGTGCCGTGCGCCGCGCACCGCACGTGCTGTTTCCCGACAAGACCGCCACGCTGTATTTTCCCGATAACCGCCTTTGCGTCACGGCAAGTGAAGTACAAAATACCGCAGGCAAGGACGTGCAGCGCATCGATCTGCGCCGCGTGTGTGATCCCGACGCCCTGCGCGGTGTGAGAGGCGAGGCTCGGCTTGCGGAGAAGCTGGCGGACAGCGCAATCGATGCGGCAGCCGATAGCTTTGCCCGTGCGGGCGAGTACCATTTTGAGTTGGAGAGCATTTACACCGCCGCCATGGATTTCGACGCCAAGGAACGATTTACCGCTACATTTTGCAATGCAATTTTACAAAATCCTTGACAATGCGCGTATTTATGTAGTATAATAATAAATTGAGATACTATAATATTAAGGATAAATACGCAAATGAACCAACAAAATTACCAAGACGCACAAGTGTATATAGAGAAGCTGCGCGGCTTTACGGCAGAGCTTGCAGAGGTGCTGGGGCATACGCCCAAGTGCTTTGTGCTGACCTTTGGCTGCCAGCAAAACGAGGCGGACAGCGAAAAGCTTGCTGGCATGGCGCAGGATATGGGCTACGAGCTCTGTGACGACCCTGCCGACGCCGATCTGATCGCGGTCAACACCTGCGCCATCCGTGAGCATGCCGAGCAAAAGGCACTCTCCATTGTGGGGCAGTATAAGCACTTAAAAGCAAAAAAGCCCTCGCTGATCATTGCCGTTTGCGGCTGCATGGTGGCGCAGGAGCACCGCCGCGAGGACATCAAGCACAAGTACCCTTACGTGGACCTGACCTTCGGCACGGCGTCCTTGCACCGTTTCCCCGAGCTGCTCTGGCAAAAGATCGCGCGCTCCCGCCGCATTTTCTGCCCCGAGGAGACCGAATATATCGTGGCAGAGGGTATGCCCATCACGCGCAGCAGCGACTACCGCGCGTGGGTATCCATCATGTACGGCTGCAACAATTTCTGCTCCTACTGCATCGTGCCTTACGTGCGCGGCAGGGAGAGAAGCAGAGATAAGGACGAGGTGATTGCCGAGGTCAGGGATCTGGTTGCACGCGGCTACAAGGATATTACCTTGCTTGGGCAGAACGTCAACTCCTATGCCAAGGGTAAGGATTACGATTTTGCCGATCTGCTATCAGAGCTTGACAAGATTGAGGGCGAATACGTGCTGCGCTTTATGACCAGCCACCCCAAGGACGCAAGCTATAAGCTGATCGACGTCATGGCAAGCTCGAAGCACATCGCGCATCAGTTCCACCTGCCCCTGCAATCGGGCAGCGATAGCATACTCAAAGCCATGAACCGCCACTACGATAAGGCGAGATACCTCGACATCGTGCGCTACATCCGCGAGAAGATGCCCGATGCGGCACTTTCCTCGGATATTATCGTAGGTTTCCCCGGGGAGACGGACGCAGACTTTGAGGACACCATGGATATTTTGCGCACGGTGCGCTTTGATATGCTGTTCTCGTTTATCTACTCGCCCAGAAAGGGCACACCTGCGGCAGAGAAGGAGCAGATCGACCCGAAAATCAAGGGCGAGCGCTTTGACCGCCTGCTTGCGCTGCAGCACGATATTGCGCTGGAGAAGAATCAGCCCATGGTGGGAAAGACCATCCGCGTGCTTTGCGACGGACCGAGTAAAAACAACCCCGAGATCTATTCGGGACGCGAGGAAGGCAACAAGATCGTGTTCTTTACCGCAACGCCCGAGCAGGTAGGCAAGTTCGTGCAGGTCAAGATCGACCGCGCCGATGCCTTTGCACTCTGGGGAGAAATTGTCAACTGACGTTGAGTGAAATATTTCGCCGATGGCGAAATGTGAAATTTTCGCGTGTGCGAAAGTGAAATTCGCGCGTAGCGCGAGTGAAATATTCCGCTTACGCGGAATGTTGCGGTAGAAATTTGCTTGGCGCAAATTTCAGATTTTATTATATATTTGGTATTAAAATGAAAAGAGGATAAAAACAATGGAAATTTTTGCACTTGCAGCACAGCTCGGACAGGAGCTTAAAAAGGACGAAAGACTGGTACGCATGGCAAAGGCCAAGGAAGCATATGAAACCGACGGTGAGCTGCGCACCCTGATGCGTGAATATCAGGTACAGCAGATCGCGCTGGAAAA
>JAGBXH010000011.1 GCA_017629395.1 Clostridia bacterium
CCACTTGCAACCGAAACGCCGAAGCTGTGCGAAAAGAAATCCCCATTCAGATCCAACGCCATGACGTTCCCCGATTCATAAAGTGCAAGGTAATACTGCGACGCAAAATCATCCGCTTGACAATATTCCTCTATATCCTCCGTAGAATCGGCAAGGTTCAAAACCGTGGCAACGCCGACGGATGCAATCAGCGCATTGGCATATCCTGCACGCCCGTGCTCGTTATTGATCGGAGATGCGGTTCTGTACAGCTTTCCGTTTCCGATGCTGCCAACCGTGACCTCGCGGAAGTTGGCAAATGCAGCGTCATCGGGATAGTCGGCACGGTCATTGCTGTATTGCAGTGCGCAAAGCTTTTGGTATTCCAGCATTCCTGCTTTTTCCACCATGGTGATCTCCACGGTATCGCCCACGGCAAGTCCCGTTTCCTCGTAAAATTTACCGTAGTTGATGCAGATGGCGACGTTGGCTTCCGGCTTCAGACCGCGAAGCATCACGTCACCCGGGTTGACGTAATACCCATCATAAAACGGCATATCTGCCTGATATGAGTCAAAGCGCACCGATACGATATCTCCAAGCTCATACCCAAGGGCAGCGAGATCGGCTGTTGAGAGATCCAGCACGGCATGCCCGTACTTTTCAATTTCAATCACGGTTGTGCGAACCGCGTCCGGCTTGTCGGAAGGATTTTTCTCCTGCGTGCAAGCACACAGCTGCAAAAGCATCAAGCATGCGATAAAAATAATAATGGATTTCTCAATAAGCTTGTTCATGCGGTCACCTCTGTTTTTTATGATCGTATTTTGCATATATTGCATATATTCATTATACTCAAACAAGCGTCACAGGTCAAGACTATATGCAAAAAAAGCAGAAAGCAGGCAGCACCCGCGGATGCTGCCTGTGATTGTATTGACTTATTCGTACTTGATGGTAATGCGCTCCATGATCAGCTTTTCAACCTTGCCGAACAGTGCGCTTTCCTTGATGGCATCGTCACCCATCTGCTCGCGAATATACTCGGCGGTGTAATTATACTGCTTATAATACTCAACCAGATAGTCAAGCTCTGCCTTGAATTCCTCATCGGTGATCTGCTCAATACCCTCGACCTCGGCAATGGCGTGCACCAGAATGCTCTGCTGCACCGTCTTCTGACAGGACTTGGTCAGCTCAGCCTTCCAGTCAGCTCCCTTTTCAAGCCCCATATAGTCCACGGCAAACTCGTCAAGCGAGCTGTAGCCATACAGCGTCTTGTAGTACGCGTAATAGGACTCAAACTCCTTGATATAGGAATTATAATACGACTCTACCTCTCCCTCGGGATATGCAGTAAAGGTCAGCTTGTCCATGAGCTGCGCCATAGCCATAGAATACGCCTGCTGCTCGGCAGCCGCGCGCGCGGATTCCTCCATTTTCGCTTTGATGCTTGCCTTGTATGCGTTCACCAGTGCGCCCTCCACGTCGGGAAGATCCTCGCCCTCGTGCTCGTACTTAAGCGTATCCTTGACAAATGCATCGGTCAGCTCGGGGATCTCGTACTGTACCAGGTACTCAACCACCACGTAGAAAATTGCATCCTTACCCGCAACCTCGGAATTTTGGTAGCCCTCGGGGAAGGTCACGTGCACGGGATAGGGGTTATCCTTGCTGGTTTCGTTGGGCACAACGCCAATAAGTCCTTCCTCAAAGCCGGGAATAAAGCTGCCCGATCCGATGCCCAGCGCGTAGGGAGAGGAATTGCTCATATTGGAGCCGCCCGAAAACTCCTTACCGTCCACCTCGCCGCGGTAGTAAATATACGCCTTATCGCCGTATTGAATGGGCTGATCCTTGACCTGCGTGGTGCCGTTGGTCGCAACCGCATACTGATACATCAGGCTCTTGAGCTGCTGCTCAACGATCTCATCGGTGACAAGATACTCCTTGCCTACGTTGATCTCAAACGCAGCAAACTGCGATTTTTCCAGCGACACGAACGCGCTCATGTCGTTCGTCATATAATCGTAGCGCACCACGGGCTCGGGCTTGGACGCCTCGGTGCTGCCCTCGGGCGCAGCCGTTTCGGGTGCGTTGGTGCCGTAAATTTTGTCCAGCACGTTGTCGATCTGCTCTCTGCCGCCGCCAAACTGACCGCACGCACTCAGCAGCATGCAAGCAGCAAGCGCACCGCAGACAAGCGCGATTTTCATATACTTGCTCATAAGAAATCTCTCTTTCATCATATAATACTCCAATATCATACACCAGTACGGGGGAAAAGTCAAGAGCTATGGGAGAAAGTTCAAAATTCCGTCACGATAGAATGGTGAAGCGCGGACAGTCGAGGACGCCTGTCCCTACAGAAGGGGAAGCGCGGTTGGAGCAAGCCCACACCCCACGCTTTGACCGATCCGTCTTTTTCTCCGCTTCGTAGGGACAGGCCTCCCGGACTGTCCGCAGCACTTGCAACTTCCCGCTTGACGCATGATGAAATTTATGCTATACTGTAAACAGAAAAACAACGGAGGTGAGAGGCAATGCCCGAATCCTTGCGCATTGTGCGCTACGATCAAATAGATTCCACCAATACCGAAGCGCGGCGCATCGCGGCATCGAACCCGGGACAGAATACCTTGATTATCGCACGCGCGCAAACAGCGGGACGCGGCAGGCAGGGGCGCAGCTTTTACTCTCCCGACGGCACGGGGCTTTACGCCACGCTGCTCTATTATCCCGACCACCCCATCTCGGAGCTTGGGGGACTGACCTGCGCTGCCGCGCTTGCATCCGCCATGGCGATCGAGCAGCTCTGCAGCGCGTATCCGCGCATCAAATGGGTCAACGACCTCTATCTTGGCGGGCGAAAGGTGTGCGGCATTCTGTGCGAGTCCTTCGGCACGTCCTGCGGCACGGCGGTTGCCGTCGGCATCGGCATCAATCTGACTACCCGGGACTTCCCTGCCGAGCTTTCGGGCATTGCAGGCAGCCTGCAGGCAAAAATTGACCCCGAAACACTGGCAACACGCATTTGCGACCACCTGCTCCCTTACCTGCAAAGCGGTGACAACGCGCTTTGGCTGCACGGCTACCGCGACCGCTTTTTGCTCTCGGGTATGCGCGTGGAATGCATCACAGCACAGGATCGCTTCCCTGCCACGGTACAGGGTATTGACGATACGGGGGCTTTGCTTGTGATGACAGACGACGGCGCCCTGCATATGCTGTATGCAGGAGAGGTCAGCCTTGGCGCGACCGATCCGAGCTCGCCATTCTACAAATCTTAGGAGGCAGATATGTTCAAAGAAATTTCCCCTTATGAGATAAGCGATAACGTATTCAAAGCCATCGACAAGGATTGGATGCTGATCACGGCTGCCAAGGACGGCGAGCCCAACTCCATGACCGCATCCTGGGGCTGCCTTGGCATTCTTTGGAATAAACCGATTGCGGTATGCTTTGTGCGTCCGCAGCGATATACGTATGCATTCTGCGAAACCGCCGACACGCTCTCTCTGTCCTTTTTTGATGCCGAATGGCATGACGCGCTCAGGCTTTGCGGCACAAAAAGCGGACGCGATATGGACAAATATGCCGCAACCGGCTTGACGCCCGCGTTTGACGGTGACGTGCCCTACCTTGCTCAGGCGCGCATGGTGCTGGAATGCAAAAAGCTTTACGTGGACGACCTCAAAAAGGCAAACTTCCTCGATCCCGCGCTGCTCAAAAACTACCCCATCGACGATTTCCACCGCGTCTACATCTGCGAGATCACCAAGGTGCTGGTAAAGGAATAACGTCCTCAACGCCGCGCTTGACTCGGACGTGCGCATCGGGGCACCGCGTTGTTCCGCTCTGCGTTCTTCACCTACAAAGATCCCATCGACAACATTTATGAAACGGAGAAAAAATATGAAACTACTCATTGCATCCGATCTGCACGGCGGCGCTGACGCTTGCCAAAAGCTTTGCGAGATCTTTCATAACAGCGGCGCAGACAAGCTGATACTGCTTGGCGACGTCCTCTACCACGGCCCGCGCAACGACCTGCCCGAGGGATACGCACCCAAAAGGGTGATCCCCCAACTCAACGCGATTGCCGACAAGATCGTTTGCGTGCGCGGCAACTGCGACGCAGAGGTGGACGGTATGGTGCTGGATTTTGACGTGCTGAGTGCCAATAAAACCTTGATTGACGGCGACCTGACCCTCTATTTGCACCACGGTCACCATGATCTCCCTGACCTTGCCCCCGGCACGGTAGTGCTGTACGGGCACACGCACATAGTCGAGCATCACACGGAAAACGGGCTGCATTTCTTCAATCCGGGCTCCGTTACCATTCCCAAAGGCGGCAATCCCCCCACCTATATGCTTTACGAAAACCGTACCTTTACGGCTTATGACCTGTCAGGCGGTATCATTTTCAAAAAAAGTGTGTGACGACATCAAAAATCTGCGAAAAACCTCTTGATTTTTCGCAGATTTTTTGATAAAATTTTTATATATTTTCAATCCAGGATACGACAAATGCGCATCCCGTTCAAGGAGGATTTTTATGAGCAACGTTCGTCCCGAATCTATGGTTCGCATCACTACCCCCGCACTGGCACAGGCTTTTATTGAAGAGCAGGTCGCCGCAGTTCGCGCACAGGTGGGCGACAAAAAGGTATTGCTGGCACTCTCCGGCGGTGTAGACAGCTCTGTTGTTGCCGCACTTCTGATCAAGGCAATCGGCAAGCAGCTTACCTGCGTGCACGTGAACCACGGCCTGATGAGAAAGGGTGAATCCGAGC
>JAGBXH010000090.1 GCA_017629395.1 Clostridia bacterium
GCCCGCAGCCACCACCTGTGCCAGCTGATAGTTATCGATCAGCGTCAAGGCAACGAAGGAAACAGTTGCAATCAGCGTACCAATCAAAATAAAGGGCGTGCGCTTACCCATTTTGGTGTTTACCTTATCCGAGAGCGCACCGAACAAGGGCAGCATGAACACCGCCAGGATATTGTCAATGGACATAACCGCACCCGAAGCGGTCTGGGGCAGACCAAAGTGATTGGTCAGAATCAACGGTATGATAGCGTCATACGCCTGCCAAAAGGCAGAGATCAGGAAAAACGCCATACCGACAAGGATCACGCGTTTGTAGTTGAGCTTCATAAATCTGCTCCTTTCCAAGCTGTTATGTGATAATTGTATCATAGTTTGGCAATTTTGTCAATCACCATAGCATGCTTCACAATATGCTTTTGTATGCATTCTTGCAAATTTTCAAAAAATATGCTACAATATTGTCACCGATAGCCCCCGCATGACGACTTTAAGGGTAGAGAGCCAAAATTCACGAAAGGAGAGCGCATATGCAAGACCGTGACATTCTTGATCTGTACTTTGCACGCGACGAGCGCGCCATTGCAGAATCAAACCAAAAATACGGCACGTATTGCCTTGGCATTGCCAAAAATATCCTGCAAAATATGCAGGACGCCGAGGAATGCGTCAACGACACCTGGCTGCGCGCCTGGAATTCTATCCCGCCCGCCTGCCCCGACCGCTTGGGGCAATACTTAGGCGGCATCACGCGCCACATCTCGCTTGACAAGCACCGCTATAACACCAGAGCCTCGCGCGGCGGAGGTGAGGTAGCCATAGCGTACGACGAGATCAAGGAGGTCGTAGACGCAGGCATCAACGTAGCCACGCAAGCAGAGGAGCGCGAAATGCTGGTTGCCATTGACCGCTTCCTTTGGTCGCTGCCCGAGCGCGAGTGCAATATCTTCATTCGCCGCTACTACCACCTTGACCCCATCAAGGACGTTGCAAAACGTTACGGGCTGACCGTTTCCAACGTCAAAAAGATCCTTTCCCGCACACGCGCATCGTTGCGCGAGTTTCTCGAAAAGGAGGGCTATACGGTATGAACGAACAGAAATTCACAGAATTACTCGGTCAAATTGACCCCGCGCTGATCGCACGCGCAGAAGAGAGCGTGCCCATGCGCCAAAAGCCGATCTTCAAGCGCGCCTTGATCGCAGCCGTGGCTGCCATGCTGGCTTTGACAATGTGCGCCTCGCTGATTATCATTCCCTTTATTCCCACCACACTGGGGCTTGACTATCTGACTTCCCCCTCCGACGGTACGGAAATAGCATTCAAAGAGCAAAACGCATGGATCTACTACGTCGAAAACGGCAAGGAAAAGCGCGAATACGTGCGCTTGCCCGGTGACACACAAAACGTGTTTATGGCGTGGAAACATCTCAACGGACTGGACGAAAGTGCCCAACTGCTTGACGTGACCTATAACGACGAGGCGAATTGGTCGGGCAGATACATCACGGTGCAGCTCTCCACCGCCCTGCGCGATCATCCCAACTCCGAGGCGCTGCTGGATTCTTTGCAAAAAACGCTGGCGCGCTCATTTGGCGTGATGAAGCAAAACGTGTCCTTTATTTTTAACGATACAGTCGAAAGCCCGCTGCAATTCTATTATGACCTTCAGGATGCGTATGTGGGAACCGGATTCAGAATTGATATCACGGTAGGCATGAGAAACGTGTCTGTTGACAATTTTGATTATTCGGGCATCATATCGGTAAACGCAGCACCCGAAGCCTTTTTGACAATGAATGGCTCTACCGTCATAACGCACGATGAGATTTTCATGCCGGATGAATATATGGAACAAATTCTCTCCCCCGGTGAGAGCCGCGAAATCACCTACACCTTTGATATTCCCGCAGATGCCCCCACGGGTTCTTACGATCTGATCCTCTCCTTTGGAGAATCCAGCATGACGTTTGAGGGCGCGGTGGAGGTAGTTGAGTCTACTGTGACAGACATAGGCACTTTTACAATCAGCACGCAGGAATTTGAAAAATTCATGCAAGAGAATTACTTGGAAGATACGACCATCTTTGAAACTCTGCGCATCTTCTACACCTACACCTATCAGGGCCGAATGATTGAGTACGATGAGATCATACGTGACGATTTAGTAAACGGCGGCACATCGGAAAGAGCCTTTAATTCTCTTTTTGCGTACAATTATTTAGAACCTACCAACCGTGCAGACGGCATATATCAATCAGCATCCTTTACAGGCAAGGCAATCCCCGATAGCTTAGCACCCTTTGACCAAGATCCTAAGTCATTTGCGCTACCTTGTGGCATCACCGAGCAAGACACACTACTCCAAGCGTTATGTAAAATGGGCATGAGCGAAGCAGTAGCTATGACACTGCTCGAAAATCCAACCTCCTTAACACTGGCGGGCAACAGCGCAAAGAATCTCTCCTTTATCATCAGCGAGGAGGGCGACCGGTATGCCGTTCGTTATCAGACAACCAACACGGTCTACGCAAACGACAATTTAGCTGAAACCACCACACGCATCCTTATGCTGGAGTATAACGCAAACGGAAAGTTTTTGCAGTTTACTATTGAGGTTAAAACCGAGCTTAGCGCCCCCGGCAAATACTATGGTAATGTAGCATTTACACGCTATCACGGTGGATATCAAGTCGATTGGCAATTCGATCAGGAGCAGAAAAATTGGTTTTTGAACCTACTGAACAACGGTACGTGGTTGGAAGGCACACCGATCTATTCCGATTTTACACTTGAGCCGATGATTCGCATAGGTGATCACTATTTGCTGTACGTGGAAAATTACCTCATAGACGGAAATACCTATATGGAATTGAACACCGAACAATGGGCACGACTTAGAGAGATTGTCGATAACTTTCCGTTCTTCCAGCGCGGTCCGATTCACGTAACCAATGTTGCAACCTCCGACACAAGAATGCTCAACGAAGAAGAATTTCATCAGTTATTGATCATTCTCAACCGCAACACATGGAACTACGGTGCACCCGAATTTGATTATGATTATGAGCTGGAGCTTGAAGATCAAACGTATTACTACAGCAGCAGTTCATCACTGATCTGGGGAAATAACATTTGCTTGTTCCTGCTTACCGAAGCAGATCAAGTGATTGCAAACAGTGTTATTTGCGGAAAGGGCTTGATCTATTTTGAGAGAAGCGCAACTGTTCGGGTAGATTCCCCGTATGACGACCTTGAGCATTACGCCAAACTTTCTGATACGCACAGGGATCAGATCATCTCCATTCTCAACAGTGGAGATTGGAAAAGTGGCACGCCGGATATGCCGACGGATGATTACGGCTTCACGGCAAATGATTCCTTTGCAGAGTATAAAATCCGATATAGCCCGACGGCAGGTATCTTCCTGCTCGGCGATCATTACCTGCATATTTCAAACGAGGATATGAATACCATAGACGAAATCGTCGGGGGATACGCCGTGCAAATGCCTGACATGTAAAAACAAGTCACAAAACATAGAAAAACCGCTCTTACGAGCGGTTTTTCTCTATTGCGGGCGATTCGTTCAGTCGCCCTTACGGGGGCGGCGGGAGCAAGCCCCCGCCCTACGGTATTTTACTGCAATTTTTCCTTCGCCACGACAAGCATGAGCTTGATGCGGTTTTCCTGGTTGACGCGGGTGGCACCCGGGTCGTACTCAATATCGACGACGTTCAATCTCTCGTCAATGCGGCGCACCTTGTTGATCATGCCCTTTGCCGCAACGTGGCAAGGCAGACAGCCGAATGGCTGCACGATGACGATATTCTCATAGCCGTGATCCGCAAATTCCAGCATTTCTGCCGCAAGATACCAGCCCTCGCCCATGCTGTTGCCCACGTTGATAACGCCCTCGGCTCTCTTTTTGAGATCGTTGACGCGCTCGGGGGGCACGAAATTGGGATTTTGCTCAATGGCGGAGATCAGAATATCCTCCATCCAGAACATATACTTCATGGCAATTTCCAAGATCAGCTTCTTGATCGGCTTGCCGCCGTACAGGCGCAGATCCTCGAGAGCACCGTTGGTTTTGTAGATACCAAAGCCGAGGATGCTGGGCACGTAGACCTCGCAATCCTGCTCGGCAAGGAACTCCTCAAGATGGTTATTACCGGGCGCGGAGTACTTGAGGTACAGCTCGCCGATAACCGCAACCTTGACCTTGGGGGTCTTTTTGATCTCGATCGACGCAAAATCGTCCGCAATTGCCTTGAGGTTCTTCTTGATCGCCCAAGGCGTCCAGCCCTTGCCCTTGGCAAAGCCATGACCCAGCTTGGTTGCCCACTTATCTACCATGGCGTCGGTCTCGCCCTTATTGACCTCGTAGGGGCGTACCTGATTGGAAAGGATCATGACCATGTCACCGTAGATTAGTCCCGCAACCGCCATCAAGAGACCAAAGGGGCTGAGCAGACCGCCCGGATTAAGCTCCATGAGCCACACGTTTGCCGAACTGAAGGGCACGTGGGGGTACCCCGCCTTCTCGAACGCCTTGCGCA
>JAGBXH010000091.1 GCA_017629395.1 Clostridia bacterium
AGGTGTTCTTCATTAACACTTGTAGGGGCGATTCACGAATCGCCCGCAATATAGTGGGCTATCAGGGATTCAGAACCCATGTTTGCGCTAAAGCTTGTCTTTCCTGCTCACATTCCCGGCGCAAACCTTGCACGAGCGGCATTGCCGCGCGTGCGGGGTTCTGAATCGGGAAAGTGCACCAAAAAAAGAATGGGGTGCGACTGCACCCCATTCTTTTTTTGGTGGGCTATCAGGGATTCGAACCCCGGACCAACCGGTTATGAGCCGGTAGCTCTGACCAACTGAGCTAATAGCCCGTCAAAACGACTCATATATTATACTGTGTATTTCTCCGATTGTCAAGTGCTTTTTCAAATTTCTTCCCTTTCACTCCCGAAAAAGCACTCCCACCCGAAAAATCGAGCGGGAGTGACAATCTTATTTCACTGATTTCAGGAATAGCGGAAATCACCGTCCGTACAGTGAATCATAGGATTATACTCTTTCAAATAAGCATCCCCGGGGAAACAATTGCGGAATTCTTCCATACTACCATCATAATACACATCCTTTATAATTACCGGATCATATATAAATTCATTATTGAATATAGAAAAATCAAAATAAAATTTTGTCCCATGTAGTTTGACAGTCGTCAGTTTATTGCAATAAGAAAACCATACTTTCTCATCGGGACGAGAAGGATCTGCTTCAAAACGGACGTTTCCCGATAACTCTATGCTTTCCAAGCTCTCGCATTGATGAAATGCATAACCATATATCGTTTCGACACTGTCCGGAATGCGGATAGATTCCAAAGACGAGACACCGGTAAAACAAAACTCTCTTATAACGGTTACCGACTCCGGTATTTCCACATGGGCAAGACCGGTACTATAGTGGAATAAACTAGGCGAAAGCTCTTCGATACTATCAGGTAGCTTAATGCTCTTCAGATTATTGCACTCTCCAAACGCACTCCCATCTATTCGTGTAACAGAATCCGGGATTACCACGTTATTCAAACTGCTGCAACCATAAAAAGCACTCGCATCAATATGAGTCAGGCTATCCGGTAAAATAATACTCTCCATACTTATGCAATCGGAAAAGGCGCCAACTCCAATATACTCCAAGCTTTCCGGAAGCGTGATACTCTTCAATCCTGCACAACCACTAAATGTATGCGCGGGCAGCTTGATCATTCCATCAGGAAGCTTCACGCTTGTCAAATTTACGCACTCCCAAAACAAGCCATTAACCATTTCATTCGGATTTGCGGAGAAAACTGCTTTTTCCAATCCAAAACATTGTACAAACGCATTTTCGCCAATCGAAGTCACACCCGGACCGAAATATACCGCCGTTATGATTTCATTTCCTTGGAAGGCTCGATTGCCGATCGGAGCATTGAGATACAGCACAGAATCGGTACACGTACCCATTCCGGTGATCACACCATTCGTCATCTGCAATCCCTCGGAATATTTAGGCATATCAAATACGTAACGCAGAGTCTGGTGCACTCCCCCATCTATGTATGTAGCAACTAAAATCAATCTCTTGCCCATAGGAAGATCAGTCACCTCGGTATCGGTGGGTGAAAGCTCGCGCAGCAGCTCCTCGCCCTCATAGAGCGCAAGCGTTTGAATGGTCTTTTCACCGGTAAAAGAGTCGTCCCATACGGGAGTGAAGCGCAGCGTATTGAACTCGGTTTCGGTCGTAAAGCTCAACGCCTGCGTATCGTCGTTGACGTAGACCTTGACGGTTCTGTCACCCTTCATGCGTACGTCCTTGATCGCCTCGCCGTCAATGTACTTGATCGCATCAATGGTGTATTCCTGCAAGCCGTCCACGTCACCCACGTTGTACTTGAGGATCAAGGTTTCCAGATCCGAGCCGGGCTCAAACATGTAGTTGGTATACTTGACACCGTTGAGTGTAAAGGATACGATTTCAAAGCCGTCGGGGTTATCCAAATGGATATGGATATAAATGTCCTCATCTTTGAGTGCGTAATACGTCTTACCGAAAATAATAGGTGCGGTTTCTCCCTCGGTCGCCGCCTCTGTTTCAATCGTCTCCTGCTCGGCAAGCGGCTCAAGTCCGTATGCGGGCAGCGTGCTTGACGTACTCATCACAGAAATCATTGGCTCAGGCAGCGCAAGCTCGGAAGCGGGCACGGCAGGTGCTTGGTTGGAAACGGTCATGCCTTGATATACGGGCACTTGCTTGCCGAATACAATCATACACACCGCGCCGCCGAGAATGGCAAGGCACAATACGGCTGCAATGGCGGAGAGCAGCGACACGTTGATGCGCTTTCCCCTTCTCTGCGAGAGCTTGTACCGCTTTGTCAGATGTCTGTCCACGATCTCCTCATCAATACCGGACACCACGTCCAGCGTAAATTCAAGCTTATCCTTACGCATTGCGGTAGCCCTCCTTGATCAGAATCTCGCGCAAGCCCTTTTTGATCTCGTCAAGCTCACGGTATACCGTGCTCTCGCTGAGGTGCAGCATATTGGCAATATCAGAAATGCGGTCTGCGCAATAGTATCTGCAAATGAAAATAAACGCGCGCTTTTCGGGCATTCTGCGCAGATAATCGCTGAGCAGACGGCTCAGGCGATATACGTCGTAATCCTCATCCGCCGACGGATGGTAGGGGATATATTGATCCAGCTCATCAAGTGAAACGGTCATTTCGCTGGGCACGCGGCTTTGGGCATGGTTCTTTTTGTAGCGCACCACAGCGGTATTGCGCATGATCTTGGACACAAATGCCTGAAACAGCGTGGGCTTGGCGGGCGGAATGGCATTCCACGTGCCTAAGTAAGTATCATTCAGGCATTCTTCGCTGTCCGGATCATTATGCAGGATGTTGTAAGCAATGGTCAATAGATACTTGCCGTACTTGCGATCGGTCTCGGCAATGGCTTTCTCTTCCCTTTGCCAATACAGATCAATGATCTGCTGATCCTCCAGCAGCGGATGCGTATCGGGGATGTCTGTTTTTCTCATGGAAGTTCTCCTTGTAATATGTAAATATTCTCCATAAGTATAAGTATAGTTTTTCCCGAAAACCTCTCATGTTTTTTCGAAATTTCTCATTTTTTGCAAAAAGGAGCGAGAAAACGCTCCTTTTTGCACCAAATTACTGCACCCTTGTAAACTCCGCGCCGTTGCTGGAGTACACGATCGTGCCCTCAAGGTCGGTGCGGTGCACTATCATGCCGCGCTCCTCGTAGCGATCAAGCACCGGCTGATTGGGGTGACCGTACTTATTACCCGTACCGCAGGAAATGACGGCAATCTCGGCATCGATCGCATCAAGGAATTCCTCGCAGGACGAGGAGGACGAGCCGTGATGTCCCGATTTGAGAATATCGCAATCCAGCTGACTGCTTGCATATTTGGCAACGATCTCCTTTTCCGAAACGCTCTCCGCATCACCCGTCAGGATCATGGAGGTCGAGCCGTATGTCACCTTGGTCACCAGACTCCAGTCGTTGAGGTCGTTATAATCGGTCGAATTGGGGGCTAAAAATTCAAAATACAGATCCCCGAAGCTAAAGGTATTGCCACTCTTGACATAGGTCGTCTGCGTGCCCTGCTCTGCAGCACCCTCCAGCATACGCGTGTAGTCACCCGTAGCACTAAAGGTGTCGGTATCCACCTCAGCGTTGGGCATGAACAGATTGCTGACCGTGAATTCGTCCAAGATCATATCCATGCTGCCGATATGGTCCTCGTGCGGGTGCGTTGCAATCACCACGTTAAGCGTAGTAATACCAAGGTCATCAAGATACCCCTTGAGCGCATCCTCACAATCGTTGTCGCCCGCATCGATGAGCACGTTTCCCTGCGGCGCCATGATCAGAATGCTGTCACTCTGCCCGACGTCAAAGAAATACACCATGATCTCGCCGTCCAACGCCACACGCTCGGGCTTTGGTAAAAGATCCATGATGAAATCAACGAAATCCTTATATTTGTCAACAAACACCTTATCCACAAGGTCGTTGGGCAGTATCTTATCCAATGCCTTTTCCACGCCCTTGCCGACAAAGCCGTCCAAAAAATCCTCAACCGTATTGGCGGGGATCACACCCGTCATTGCCAGCACGACCGCAATCAGCATCAGTGCAGCAAGGATTGCCAGCATGATCAAGCAAACGCGCAACGCCTTTTTCATCTTTCTTCCCTTTTTCTTTTTCTTTTTTTGTGCCATACAACGCCTCCCGTTTTCATTTCTATACACATATTATAGCATATTCCCCTGTATTTGGCAATATTTTTGTGCTTTTTTGTAAAAAATAATATTCGAAAAAGTCTTGACAAAAGAATGGATTTGTAGTATAATATATCCTCGATGCGGACTGCAAAGCAGTTCGTCTCTCTACCGCGCATAAAAAAATCGAAGAGGTGCGCGGTCTAATGAAAGTCCATAGGGAGGTAAAAACACATGGAAAAGGTACTCAATTCTTATGAAAGTCTGTTCATCGTTGACGTAACCAACGGTGAGGAAGCAACCAATGCTACCGTGAACAAGTTCACTTCTTTGATTGCTGAGAACGGCACTATCATTGAGGTTGCACAGTGGGGCAAGCGCCGCCTGGCATATCCTATCAATGACATGCCCGAAGGCTACTACGTAGTCGTAACTTTCAAGGCTGCAGGTGATTTCCTGGCTGAGCTCGACCGTCTGTTCCAGATCGACGAGAACGTTATGCGTTCTCTGACCATCAAGCTGGACTTCGAGCCTACCGCTAAGGCTGCTGCAGTTGTAGAAGAAGTTGCAGTTGTTGAAGAAGTTGCCGAAGTGGCAGCTGACGCTGAGTAATCGGCAAACAAGAGGTCAAAGAACATGGCAAATTTTAATCTGAACAAAGTCATCCTCGGTGGTAGACTTACCGCTGATCCTGAACTGAAGCAGACACAGAGCGGCATCGCAGTCGTAACGTTCCGTATGGCTGTCAATCGCAGATTCGCTTCCCGTGACAATGCGTCCGGTCAGCAGCCTGAGGTCGATTTCTTTACCGTTACCGCTTGGCGTTCTACTGCTGAGTTTGTCAACCGTTTCTTTAAGAAGGGCTCTTCTATCTGCGTTATCGGTTCTATCCAGAACAGATCCTGGACCGACCAGCAGGGTCAGAAGCGCTACATGACCGACATTGTCGCTGAAGA
>JAGBXH010000092.1 GCA_017629395.1 Clostridia bacterium
ACATATAGTATGCACGATCTCGTTTGTAATGTCAATCATTATTTCATATTTTTCTATATATATTTGATAAACCGCTGATCTGAAACATAAAGCTAAATTATGCTAAATATTTGTTTGACTACTATTTTGTGAGATGCATCCTACGGAGACTCTTTCATGTGGTCGAATATGTAAAAAGGGGGACGAAAGCTTACCTTGACATAAACAAACTTGACAAACTCCAAAAAATGGTTTATAATTAAAATGATATATTATGTAAAAGATAAAAGAGGGCTTTATATGATTACGGATACCATTGCTGCCGTAAGCACCCCGTACGGCAAGGGCGGTGTTGCGCTGCTTCGCATCAGCGGTGAGCGTGCCGTGGAAATTGCCGCGCGCGTTTTTCTGCCTATGGGCGGGAAATCCTTGGGCGATCTGGACGCCAATTATATGGTCTACGGGCGCATCGTGGACGTGGACGGCACGCAGGTGGATGACGGCATGGCTGTGGTGTTCCGCGCGCCGCATTCGTTTACGGGCGAGGATACCGTGGAGATCACCTGCCACGGCGGCATTTTGGTCACCGAGACCGTGCTGACCTGCCTTTTGGCAGCAGGCGCGCGTCCTGCCGAGGCGGGTGAGTTTACCAAGCGCGCCTTTATCAATGGCAAGTTAGGGCTTTCGGCTGCCGAGGCACTCGGGAACCTTCTTGAGGCGGGCACGCGCGAGCAGATGCTGCTTTCGGGCGCGGGCACGCGCGGAGGACTTAGCAAAAAGACCAATGAAATATACGAGGGGCTGTGTTTGGTGCTCTCCAGCATCTTTGCGGTCATTGATTATCCCGATGAGGATCTGGCGGACATGAGCCGCGAGCAAATTGCTGACGCGCTGACGGCAGCACTTGACAAAACGCGCAGGCTTGCCGATACCTATCGCACGGGTCACGCGGTTGCCGAAGGGCTCCCCACGGTCATCGTGGGCAAGGCAAACGGCGGCAAGAGCTCGCTTTATAATCGCATTGTGGGCAGGGAAGCGGCAATCGTGACCGATATTGCGGGCACGACGCGCGACGTGCTGAGCGAAACGGCAGCCTTAGGGCGCGTGACGGTGCGCTTGCATGATACTGCAGGCTTGCGAGAGTCGGACGATTACGTGGAGCAGATCGGCATTGCGCGTGCGCTGGAGCACCTGGAGAGTGCTGAGCTGGTGCTTGCTGTGTTTGACGCGTGCGCTCCCTTGACCGATGAGGACGAGGATCTGTTACAAAAGCTTTCGCAGCACGCAGGCTGCGTGATCGGTGTGCTCAATAAGACCGACGTGGCAACGGATGCGCAGATATCTGCCCTGCAAGAACGCCTTGCACCGAGCGTGCAAACGACCACGTGCCTCTCTGCCATGACGGGTGCGGGATTTGATGCACTTGTGCAGGTGGTGGAGCAGATGTTTATTGACGGTGCGATCGATTTGCGCCACGATGCCGTGGTGGCAAATGCGCGCCAGCATGCCGCGCTCATTCTGGCTTGCGAGCGGTTAGAGCAGGCACTTGGTGCTATCGAAATCGGACTGCCTATCGACCTTTGCTGCTCGGACGTCGAGCAGGCGGCAGAGGCACTTGCCGAGGTGGACGGCAGAGCCGTTTCCGAGGACGTGGTTGCAGGCATTTTCGCACATTTTTGCGTAGGAAAATAAAGGATTTACGGATTCCGGCATTTAGAATGGGCAGCAAAACGACACGGAAGTGTGTGATAAAGGCGTCCCCCGGGGGGAAGCCTTAGCAGCGCGCATCTGTAATATTTGCTTATCCGTTTTCGGGGGATGGAATGAATGACTTTCGAATCCCCGACGATCCGAAGAAACAAAAAATAAAAATAATATACATAGGAGAAGCGTTATGAATCAACAAACCGATCCCAAGTATCAAGCGTTGTTTACGCCTTGGAAGATTGGCAACGTCGAGATCAAAAACCGTATCGTCATGTGCCCCATGGGCGGCACTTCGCTGTTCGGTTGGTTTGAGCTGACGGGCTGCCACTTTGACAAGGAGGCTGCCAAGCTGTTTTTGGAGCGCGCGCAAAACAACGTCGGTCTGATCATCCCCGGTATCGCGCCCATTCGTGATACCTTCTGGGGCAAGTATCTGTACCAGAATCCCAAGATGTTCGAGGAGCTCAAGGAGTTTATGGACGAGATCCATAAAACGGGAGCAAAGCTGTTTATTCAGCTGACCGCAGGTATGGGCCGCTCCTGGGCAATCACCGAGCTGGTAGCACCTCTGCACAAGAACAAGCTGACCCGCACGCTGATCAAGCCCGTGCTGGATACCAATCACGAGCTTGCATCTCCCAGCCCTCAGCCCTCTCGTTGGGCACACGATATCATCTGCCCCGAGATGACCAAGGAGCAGATCCACGAGATCATCGAGGCATTTGCCAAGACCGCAAAGCTTTGCCGTGATGCGGGCGTGGACGGCGTGGAGGTGCACGCTGTGCACGAAGGGTATCTGCTTGACCAGTTTGCCATTGAGTTCTTTAACAAGCGCACCGACGAGTACGGCGGCAGCTTTGAGAACCGCTACCGTTTCGCAGCCGAGATCGTCAAGGCGATCAAGGAAGCGTGCGGCGAGGATTACCCCGTTTCTCTGCGCTATTCCGTAGAGTCCAAGATGAAGGGCTTTTGTGAGGGGGCTATGCCCGGTGAGGAGTACGTCGAGGTGGGCAGAAACATGGAAGAGTCCGAAAAGGCTGCAAAATTTTTGCAGGATGCGGGCTACGATATGCTCAATGCCGACAACGGTACGTATGACTCCTGGTACTGGGCGCATCCGCCGATGTACATGCCGCAGAACTGCAACCTTGAGGACGTCGCGCACATAAAGAAGTTCGTGGATATTCCCGTGGTCTGCGCAGGCAGAATGGAGCCCGACGTGGGTGCGCAGGCGGTTGCGGACGGTCTGATCGACGGCGTAGGTGTTGCAAGACAGTTCTTGGTTGACCCCGAATGGGTGACCAAGCTGATCGAGGACAGACTTGAAGATATCAAGCCTTGCATCTGCTGCCACGCAGGCTGCTTTAACTTCTCCTCCTCCAAGGGTCACGCCAACACGCAGGATCTGACCGATACCATGGGTCTTTCCCGCTGCGCGCTGAACCCCGAAACCATGCAATCTAAAAAATATCACCTTGAGCCTGCCAAGAAGGCAAAGAAGATCGCCGTCATCGGCGGCGGTATCGGCGGTATGGAAGCTGCCATCGTTTGCGCAAAGCGCGGCCACAAGGTCACTTTGTACGAAAAGAGTGACAAGCTGGGCGGTGTGTTCATTGCGGCTGCCGCACCCTCCTATAAGGAGAAGGACCGCGATCTGATCGCTTGGTATATCCGCGAGCTGGCAAAGCATCCCATCGAGGTCAAGATGAACACTGAGATCAAGGACGTCAAGGCTCTGGATGCTGACGAGGTCATCGTTGCAACCGGTGCCGTTGCTAAGCGCATTCCGATCCCCGGTGTGGAGCGTTCGATCGAGGCTGTGGACTTCCTCTTGGGCAACAAGACCGTAGGCGACAAGGTCGTCATCATCGGCGGCGGTTTGACCGGTTGCGAGATCGCATACGAGCTTTACCTGCAGGGAAAGCAGCCCACGGTTGTGGAAATGCAGGACGACCTGATCACCACCAAGGGTATTTGCTTGGCAAACACCTCTTATCTGCGTGATTTCTTTAAGACCAACAAGGTGCCTGTGCTGCTGGAAACCGGCGTTGCGGCAATTACCGAGAGCGGTGTGACAGTCAAGCACAAGGACGGCACCACCGAGGATATCGCGGCTGATTCCGTCATTCTCTCTGTTGGCTATAATCCCGCTCCCGTTGCCACCAAGGGCGTACACGTCATCGGTGACGCCAAGGCGGTAGGCAACCTGCGTACCGTTATCTGGGGCGCGTGGGATGTGGCAATGAAGCTGTAAGCTTCATTGCAGTGAAATCCCGACTGCGTCGGGGTGAAATTCGCCCTTCGGGCGAGTGAAATTGCGCTTCGCGCAGTGAAATCTTCGCTTGCAGCGAAGGTTGTGGTAGATTTTCTTCGCGATGCGAAGAAAATCGAATTGAATTGTATGAAAGGATTTACGTCTATGATACTGACAAAGGAACAACAGGCGATTTTGGACGGCGAGCAGGGACAAACGCTTGCCAAGGTCATGAAAACGCTTGTCATGTACGGTGATGCATTTGAGGCTGAAAAGCTGGTGCCCATCACCTCGCAATATAACCACCTCGTCACCTCCTTCGGTCTGAAGGTCATGTCCCCCGTGTATGATCTGATGCAGCAGCTTTTGGATGCGGGCGTCATGTCGGGACAGAAGTTCTCGGTTGACCCCAGACCCCTTGACAAGAACGTGCCCGCGAACTTCTTGCAGAATTTTGTGTTCAACAAGTTCATGTACACCAAGCAGGATTTCTATGAAAAGCAGCTGCACGAGCTGGGTCTTAAGGATGATAAGGCGTTCACCTGCGCTTGCTACATGGATGAGGTAGGCAATCGCCCCAAGAAGGGTGACGTGCTGTCCTGGGCAGAGTCCTCGGCGGTCGTGTACGCAAACTCCGTGCTGGGTGCGCGCTGCAACCGTAATTCGGGTATTATTGATATCATGGGCTCTATCGTGGGCTACGTGCCTTACTTTGGTCTTTTGACCGACGAGGGCAGAAAGGCTACCTGGGTCGTCAAGGTTCAGACCTCCAAGAAGCCCGAGGCGCAGCTGCTCGGCTCTGCCATCGGTATGAAGGTCATGGAGGACGTGCCCTACGTAGTGGGACTTGACGCATGGATCGGCAACGAGCTGGACGATGCGGCTTGCTCTTACTTAAAGGACTTCGGCGCGGCAACCGCTTCCAACGGTGCAGTTGGTCTTTACCACATTGCAAATCTGACGCCCGAGGCAAAAGAGCTTGGTGAAGCGCTGATTGCAGAGGGTGCGCGTGAATACGTCATTGACGATGCGGAGCTTGCAAGAGTGCAGAGCGAGTATCCCATGATGTGGAAGAAGGAGGACGCAACGCCCAAGCTTTGCTTTGTCGGCTGTCCTCACCTGTCCTTGGAGCAGCTCAAGACCTGGACTGACAATATTGAAGCAGCGCTTGCCGCAAACGGTAAGAAAAAGGTGGTCATTCCCACCGTGCTGACCGCTGCGCCCGGCGTGCTGGAGGTGTTCAATCAGACCGAGTATGCAAGCAGACTCAAGGCAACCGGCGTGATCACCTCGTACATCTGTCCTTTGATGTACATGAACAATCCGCTTTGCAAGAAGATGCCCGTCATCACCTCGTCCAATAAGCTGCGCACCTATACCAGCGCAAGATATTACCGCGACGAGCAGATCTTGGAGGCTATTACGGGAGGTAACAAGGCATGAGAGAATTCAAGGGTAGAGTAGTCACCTCCGGCGAGGTCAAGGCAGAGGCACTTGTTTCCACGCAGGGCTTTAACACGCTGGCATCCTTCCAAATGGCGCTGCAGTTTGGCGACAAAGAGGTCAAGTGCGGTGACCAGAATAACGCAGATCTGCACGGCAAGAGTATGATCGGCAAGGCTTTGTGCCTGCCTCAGACTATTGGCTCGACCACGGGTGGTTTGGTTCTGTATTGCGCGTGCGCTATGCACAAGCAGCCTGCGTGCATGCTGTTTGCTAATCACATCGACTCCTTGGCAGCCGCAGGCGCGGTGCTTGCCGACGTTTGGGTCGAGGGCGTGAGCATGCCCGTTGTCGATTGCCTTGGCGACGAGTTCCTTTCTTACGTCAAGGACGGCATGACCATCACTGTCAAAGAGGACGGCGTGGTTGTCGTAGAATAAGAGAAACGTAGAAAAATCCCTGCATCGGTGATGCAGGGATTTTTGTTTGCGCACGTAGGGACAACTCC
>JAGBXH010000093.1 GCA_017629395.1 Clostridia bacterium
GCAGGGCATATAGGCGATATGTCCAAGGGGAAAGATGAAGGGATCGGGAAAATCTGCTTGTCAAAACCAACTTGGTTCGATTCCCGTGCGGCTACGAAAAAGGAGATGCGGTATGTATTACAAACACGATCTGGGATACCAATATCCCGAGCGTTGCGATGCGCACATGATCGAGGTCAAGGAGCTGCGAAAAACGGTTTTTGACGAAAAATATCCCTATCTGCGCAAGGACTTTGCCTTCAAATGCCTGCGCTCGATCTATTGGCTGGGGCTGCAGACCATCGGCTTTTTGCTTGTCAAGGTCACGCACGGCTTGCGCGTATACGGCAGAGAAAGCCTCAAGGCATACAAGGAGCAGCTTAAGGGTGGGGCGATCACCATCTCCAACCACGTGTTCTACTTTGATCTGATCTGCGTGCTCTGCGGCATTCGTCCGCACCTTGTCTACTTCCCTGCCTGGAAGGAAAACCTTAACGGCTCAAACCGCCTTTGGATCCGCATGTCGGGCGGTATTCCCATCCCTACAAACAGCATCCGCTCCATGATCAAATTCAAGCAAGCCATGCAAGAGGTATTTGAAAGCAAAACGTGGATGCACTTTTACCCCGAGGGATCGATGTGGCTGTTCTACCCCGACATTCGTCCCTTCAAGCCTGCGGTATTCAAGTATGCGGTCAAGTATGACCGCCCGATCATTCCGCTGACCATGTCCTTCCGTCCTCGCAAGGGTATTACCAAGCTGTTTACCAAAAAGCCGCAGGTCGATCTGCACGTAGGCGAGCCGTTGTTTTACGACAAGTCCTTGTCCCCTGCCGAGGCGGCAAAGGACCTGCAGGCGCGCGCCTACCATATCATGCAAGTCATGAACGGCATCCATCCCGGGGACCCCAACTACCGCGTGGATCAAGCCCCCGACACTTATCAAAAAACGATGTAATATGGAAAGTTACTACGACGTTGCCATTATAGGCGCAGGTCCTGCAGGCGCGACACTTGCACGCGAGCTATACATACGCAGACCGAACACGCGCATTTTGCTCATTGACGGACAAACAAACCAAAATGCCAAGCCCTGCGGGGGCTTACTCTCGCCCGACGCGCAAAAGGTACTGGCGGAATTTGAGCTGACGCTGCCCAATGCGGTGCTTGCCGATCCGCAGATCTTTTCAGTACACACCATTGACCTTGAAGCGGGCGTCACACGCCTTTATCAACGCCATTATCTGAACATGGACAGGCTGTGTTTTGACCGCTGGCTGCTCTCGCTCGTGCCGGGCAGCGTGCAGATTGCAAACGGCAGATGCACCGAAATCAGACGTGAAAACGGGTTTACTTTGCAAGTACAGACAAAGGACGGTGAGCATACGTACCGCGCGCACGCGCTGGTTGGCGCGGACGGGGCTTCCTCCATCGTGCGCAGGCAATTTTTCCGTCGGCAGCCCTACAAATACGTATCTGTTCAGCAATGGTATAGAGGCAGTGATCCATGCGTTCCCGCCTACGCCTGCATTTTCGACCCCAAAACAAGCGACTCCTGCTCGTGGCTGATCCGCAAGGACGATTGCACGATCTTTGGCGGTGCGTTTGCCAGATCTCACAGCCGCGCAGCCTTTGAGGCGCAAAAGGCGCGACTTGAAGGTCACCTTGGCGTGCGTCTTGGCGAGCCTTTCAAAACCGAGGCTTGTCAGGTGTGCTCTCCCCGCCGCATGCACGATTTTGTTACGGGAAAGGACGGTGTCTACCTTGTCGGTGAGGCTGCGGGGTTGATCAGCGCAAGCTCTTTTGAGGGCATCAGCTCCGCCATGCTTTCAGGGCGCATGCTGGCAGAAGCCTTTACCAAAAAAGACGTCGCGCGCGCCTATCGCAAGGCAACGCGACGCTTACGGTGCAAGCTGTACGGCAAGACCTTCAAGAGAAGCGTGCTGTGTTCCCCCGTTTTGCGCAAATGCATTATGAAAAGCGGTGTGCAAAGCGTCAAAATCTATCAAAGAGGTGAAAAATATGATCATTGAAACGCACGTAACCAAGCTGCGCGATCCGTATATTGTGGTCAAGGACGGCATTTATTATGCGTACGGCACCGGCTGGCAATGCTACGTCAATCAGAGCGGAAGGCTTGACGGAGAATGGAAGCGCTCCAAAATCAGCCCCACCGTCATCGTGCCCGAGGATTTCGTCAAGCAGAACTGGGCACCCGAGGTACACGCGGTAAACGGCAAGTATTATATGTTTACCACCTATTTTTCCTCCAAGACCCAACACCGCGGCTGCAGCGTATTTTGCGCCGATCAGCCCGAGGGACCCTTTGTGCAGATCTCGGACGGGCACTTTACGCCCCACGATTGGGACTGCATTGACGCGACCTTGTACATAGATGAGGACGGTCAGCCCTGGAGCATTTTCGTGCACGAATGGACCTGCCGCCCCGACCACGTGGGACTGATGTCGGTTGCCAAAATGTCGGACGATCTGACACACCTTGCAAGCGAGCCCGTGGATCTGTTCCGTGCGGATGACGCCCCCTGGGCGACTGCCGGCGTGACAGACGGCTGCTTTATGTACAGAACCAAGGGTGGCAAGCTGCTTATGATCTGGTCGAATTTTGCCGAGGACGGCTATGCTGTCGGCATTGCCGAGAGTGAGGACGGCAGACCCGACGGCAAATGGCTGCAGCGCGAAAAGCGTCTTTACGGCAAGACCGATGCGGGCTACCCCTTTGACGGCGGTCACGGTATGCTCTTCACCGATACGGACGGTCAGCTGTACCTTTCCATGCACTCCCCCAACACCCCCGTAGGCGACCGCGACACCACCATGGTGTTCCTGAGTGTCAAGGAAGAGAATGACGATCTGATCCCGATTTACTAAAATACAAACGAGGCTGAGCCATGGCTCAGCCTCGTTGATTTATTTTACGATCTTGCACCACACCGCGCTGTCGCAATCCGGGAAATCCACGTGCAGCGTGCTTCCCTGCAGCAAAACGGTATCCTTGGCACGTGCGGGGTACATGGCTTCCACGTGTGCATTCTCGCCTACGTACTTGCCAAGATCGATCTTTGCGTGCGTCTGCTCGCCCGTCTTCCATACTGCCAAAAGCAGCGTACCGCTCTCGGGCTCTTGCACACCCAAGGACAAAATGCCCTTGTCCGCCATTTTGGTAAGCCCCGTGGGATA
>JAGBXH010000094.1 GCA_017629395.1 Clostridia bacterium
CAATCTGACCGCCTTTTCCATGTGCGCCCACAACGGCACGCACGTGGATGCGCCTGCGCATTTTATAGCGGGTGGTAAAACCGTGGACGCGCTGCCGCTTGACGCTACGGTTGGCATGGCGTGCGTCATCTCCCACCGAGGAGATATCTCGGCAGAGCATGCAAAAGAAATGCTTGCCGCGGCAGGGAACTGCAAAAAGCTGCTGATCAAGGGCAATGCAACGCTGACGTTAGAGGCTGCACACGTGCTTGCAGATGCGGGCATCGACCTCTTTGGTAACGAATCGCAGACCGTAGGCCCCGAATCCGCGCCCATGGCGGTGCATCTTTGCCTGCTTGGCGCAGGTGTGGTGCTCTTGGAGGGTATCCGTCTTGCAAGCGTACCCGACGGCAGGTATCTGCTTTGCGCAGCCCCGCTCAACCTCGGCGGTGCGGAGGGCGCACCTTGCCGTGCCGTTTTGATTGATTTATCTAACTAAAGGAGATAGAAAATATGTCCGAATTTCTTGCAATGCTTGAATCCGTTTCGCCGATCCTGGTCTGCTTTTTGATCTGCGCGGCTAAAATTTTGGAAATTACCATTCAATCGCTCAAAACCTGCATGATGGTCAAGGGGCAACGCCTCAAAGCCGCGGGTCTTGGTTTTGTTGAGTGCATCATTTGGGGTCTTGTGGTGTCGGGCGTCATCGGTACGCTTGGCGATAACCCGCTGCGTCTTTTGTTTTACTGCGCAGGATATGCGACAGGTCTTTTCCTTGGCTCTACCATTGAGGGCAAGATCGCGCTGGGCACTTCCAATCTTGAGCTGATCGCGAACGACGACAGCACCGAAAAGATTATCGATTACTTAAAGGAAAATGACCTCGGATACACCGTGCTGCCCGGTCATGGCGCGAACGAGAAAATGAACATGATATTTATCGTGCTGCCCAGAAAACGTACCAAGCGTGTGCTTGCCGACATCCGCAAGTGCTGCGACAATAAGGTCTTTGTGGTTGCCAGCGAGGTCAGCAAATTCGCCGGCGGCTATGGATTGGTGAAATAATAAGCCAACCATTTTTACCATCGTAGGGGCGATTGGACGAATCGCCCGCCAATCTCGGCGGCAGCAAGCTACCCCCTACAACGCAGCTCGATGCGTAGGGGCGATTCATGAATCGCCCGTCAACTGCGGCGGCAGCAAGCCACCGCCCTATGGGATTACCAAGTTTTCACGGAAAGGAGAACCACCATGGCAATCAAAACCAAAGCCAAAAGGCCACCGCTATCTGCGCTTGATAAGACGCTTTACGCGATCTTCGGTTTGTCGGGGCTTGTACTTCCTTTTGTGATGATTCGTGTATTTGGCATTTGGTTACCGAGCCTGATTGCATTTGCCTATCCGGACGTCATTGCAAGCAGATCCACTACCGCTTTTGCATTTTCGAGCGTGTTGATATTTGCTCCCGGGCTGCTGTTTTTTCTCGCTATCATATTCTGGGAGAAAAGATTACCGCTGTTGGGGAACAAGAAATACAAGCCCAAATGGTCAGAGAAAATTCTTCATACGCCACCGCTGTTTTCAAAGCAATTCTTTGTGCAGATGAGTGATAAGCGCAAAAAGTGGCTCAAAATCGGGCTGATTATCGTGGCTGCCTTATTGCTGGTGCATGCTATCGTCCTGCCGTTTGCTTTTCTCAAAAGAACCACCGTTGACGTTCACGGCAACATCCGCCAATACGATATGCTGGGCAGAACCACCAATGAATTGCATATCGAGGATGCAGATCTGATTGTTGTGATCATCGATCAAGAATATATCAGGGGAAGATACTCGGGAAGGACTGAGTACCAATTGTGCGTAGATTATTATTTCGGTGATGAACAATACCGGTTTGACGACGAAGACTTTTCGCATATGAATGCCGAGGAGTTGTTTACCTATTTGTCAGATCTCAAAGCCACCTATGGCGATACGTTTACGACCAAGAACGCACATTATGTCGATGACCTGATAAGCCATAAAACGTTCTATAGTCAAAGAGCAAAGCAGCTGCTTTATCAGATTTTTGATTTAACCCGGTGAGGTCTGCATACGGAGCAGGCCCTAATATCCACGTAGGGGCGAGAATTTCGGCATAGCCGAAATCCGTGATCGCCCGCCAATTCTATCCGTAGGGGCGACCGGACGAATCGCCCGCCAATCTCGGCGGCAGCAAGCCACCGCCCTACGCTTAAAAATCCACCGAAAGGAGAACTGCCATGGCAATCAAAACCAAAGCAAAAAGACCGCCCTTGTCTACGCTTGACAAGACGTTATATTTTCTTGCAATGATGTGTGCGATCGTACTGTGTTTTGGCGTATTACTTCTCTGTGGATTTGTATTCCCCAGATTATGGGCTTTTCGTGACCCTGAAGTGATCGCGAGCTATCAAGTCACAGCCATATTTATGTCATTTCCCATGATTGCGCTGTTCACCTTTGCTCCGGGGCTTTTGGTTGCTTTTCAAATCGATAAAAGACAGCCCTTATTCGGAAATAAGAAGTATAAGCCCAAGTGGTCTGAGGTCGTGATTGTGACCACCCCGCTGTTTTCAAAGCGTTATTTTACGCAGTTAAGTGACAAACAGAAAAAGAAAATACTGACTGTTTCGGTGGTTTTGCTTGCGTTGTTTGCCATTTTCTTGCTTTTGATGCTCATGGGATGGAATTACAGAGTTGACCTGTGCTATGATGGCGCGATCAAAGAATATAACGTATTCGGCAATCAAACCAAGCAGGTACAGCTGCAGGATGCGGACAGTGTCACAATTCGTATCGATGAGCGTTGGCGAAAAACACAATACGTTTACCGTATTCACATTGAGGTGACCTATCAAGACAAAACCTATGCCTGCACGAAGGGTGATTTTTCATCTTGGGATGAGGAACAGAAATTGATATATCTGTTACACGTCAAAAGTCTTGCTGAAGATCGACTGATACTTGAAAATGAAGAGTATATAGAAGATTTGATTCGCTCGCATCGTTATACCGAAAGCGAAAAGCAGCTGATATACGAGCTGTTTGATTTGGATAAGTGAGGTCTGCATACGGAACAGCTCCGCAATATCCATCGTAGGGGCGAGAATTTCGGCATAGCCGAAATATGTGATCGTCCGCACCTGTCATAAGAGCTATTTATTATAAAAAAGGAGAACATTATGATTCGTTTCGGAATATCAATTTACGGTGTATCCCGTAAGATTTGCACGGGGGAGATTACCCCTATTCGCGCCTTTGAGCGCATTTGTGAAATGGGAGCCCAGGTCGTGGAGCTGGTGCCGTTCGGCTTTAACTTGGTTGAGCAGCCCGCGCTGCGCCCCGAATTCAAGGCAGCAAGCAAAAGCCTTGGCGTGCCGATCGGTAACTATTCGCTCAACGCCAATTTCTTAATGCTCACGCCCG
>JAGBXH010000095.1 GCA_017629395.1 Clostridia bacterium
AGTCCAACGGACTCCCATTTCCCTTTTTGATAGAAACTTTACCGACTTGAACCCCGCATGAGCGGCGCAGCGCGACGCGACATGTTGGTTTGCGCAGGTTGCCCGAAAAGGTATTACAAGCATTGGCGCAAACATGGGTTCGTAAGTCCCCTATGCTCCACCAAAATTCCGAAAGCGAAAGCTTTCGGATTTTTCATTTGTGCCGCAGGCACAACATCATTTGCGTGTTACACGCAACATCGTTGCCGCTCTACGGCACAAATGAACAATGTTGAGGCTTTGCGTAAACGATGTTGCGCTTGCGATGTTCAGAATCCCCATATTTGCATTGAAAACAAAAAAAGTTTGATTTTCGGTTGTCAAACTGCCAAAAATATGCTAAAATAGTGGTACTATCAAATCCATGCGAGGTACGCAATGCATAATAAGCTTACGAAAATTGACATACAAAAGATGGAGGAGGAGCTTGCCGAGCGTCGCTCGCGCAACCCTGCCCTGCGCGAGGAGGTCAAGCGCACGAGAGAGTACGGCGACCTCTCCGAGAACGACGAATACCGCTGCGCAAAGCGCGAATACAACGCCAATAAGAGCCGCATCCGCTATCTGGAGAACATGATCGAGACCGCAATTATTGTCGAAACCGACTCCCGCGAGGGCGTGATCGGTCTTTTCGACCGCGTCAAGATCTACTACCCCGAGGACGACGAATACCGCGAGATCCGCCTTGTCACCACCCTGCGCAACGACGTTTTCAAGGACTGCATTTCGCAGGATTCCCCCTTTGGCAAGGCTCTGATGGGCAAAAAGGTGGGACAGACCGTGACCGTGCACGTCAATGATGCCGTCAGCTACCCCGTCAAGATCTTGGAGGTCATCAAGGGCGAGGATGACCCCGATCTGCCGATCTCTACTTATTAAACGCAATATTTTTCCGAAAGAGAGGTGACGTCATGTCCATGCAAATTCCCTGCCCCGATTACGTGTACGCTGTATTGAACGCGCTGCACGCGGCGGGTCACGAGGCTTATATCGTTGGCGGTTGCGTGCGCGATTGCATGCTCGGCAACACCCCCAAGGATTGGGATGTGACCACCTCGGCACTTCCCGAGCAGACCGAAGCGGCTGCTTTGGCTGCGGGGCTGAAAACCTTTCGCACCGGCATCAAGCATGGCACGATCTCGGTGCTCTCGGACGGTGTAACGGTGGAATGCACCACCTATCGCGTAGACGGCGACTACAAGGATTCCCGCCACCCCGAAAGCGTACGCTTTACGCCAAGCCTTACGGAAGATCTGGCACGCCGCGATTTTACCATCAACGCCATGGCTGCCACTCCCCTGGCGGATGGCTGGGAGATCATTGATCCCTTTGACGGGCGCGCGGATCTTGACGCGGGCATCATTCGCTGCGTGGGCAACCCCATCAAGCGTTTTGGCGAGGACGCTTTGCGCATTTTGCGCGGTGTTCGCTTTGCCACCCGCCTTGGGTTTACCATTGAGGAAAAGACCGCCAACGCCATGTACGCAAGTGCGGGCGGGCTGAAAAACATCTCGCGCGAGCGCGTGCGCGAGG
>JAGBXH010000096.1 GCA_017629395.1 Clostridia bacterium
CAAGGAGAAATTAAACTTCCTTATGAGAACCAGCCTTTGGCGTCCCTTTTGATTTGGTTTTTAATCTCTCCCCTTGACTTCTCTGCCGTCGGGATAAGTAATGCAGAACTCGCCCGAATCGAAATCGGCGTAAACGGTTGTACCGTCGGAATAGGTGGTGCGACGCTTGCGCGTGCTCTCATCCAGAATTTCGTGGCTGACCAGCTCGCACAGCGCGGTTTTTGCGTGCAGCTCAAGTCCGATCTTGGCATAGGCGATATCCTCGGCATCAAAATCCGTGCCCACGTAGACCGTGCCGCCGCACAAAAGTCCCCAAAGGAAGGGAGAATCGGTGCAGGCAATGCCCCACGCGCCACGGCGGTGGATGCCGTCCCACGGCACGACCATGCAATCGTGGAACACCAGCGCAAAGAGCGGAATCGGCACGCCCACGTTGACCTTATCGGGCGCGTCAAAGCTGGAGCAATGGAAGGGCGTATGGTGGCAAAGCGCAAGCGAATCCACCACGCAGTCAATGCCCTCCTCGGACGACGGAATGATGCCGCGCGAGGACAGCATATCAAGGCAGTGGCGTCTGTTCTGTGCGCAGCCCTCTCTTGTGACGCGGTGCGCGGGATTGAAGCACTCGTCCAGCTCCACCACCGAGAACACGTCCAAGTACGAGCCGTCGGGCTTGAGCCCAAGACGATCAAATTCATCATAATTGCGGCGCACGTAATCGGGGGCAAGCGCCGAGCACAAAAACGTGTGCGCACCGCCGTACCAATAGTCACTTAAAAAGTGGCTGCCGTCAAAATACTCTACCGCATTGTCAATGTCAAATCCGGGAGAATCGTAATAGTAATCGCGGTACTGATCGTGAATCCCGTACAGATACCCCAGCTCATGACAGGTCTCGCGCAGGGCGCGTAAGCCCTCCTCACCGCCCGATGCCTCGTGAATGGGGAACGGATCGGGATGCAGGTTATCATAGCCGTGATATCCCCAACCGTCCAGGTGCAAATATGCCTTCTCCAGCCCGTTTTCCTTGAGCTTGCGCAGCTTGTCTGCCGTTGTGGCAAAGGGAATGCACCAGTCGTTATTCTCGGGGTGCTCGGGATCGTAATAATGCGTGCCCTCCTTGATATGTACAGCTGCCACCGTGTGTATCACGGGAGAGCCGATCAGATATTCGACTTTTGGGTTGCGCGCGATCTTTTCGCGCAGCGAAACCAAGTGTCCGCGCTCAGCTCTGTACGCACGATAGATCTTGGCAATGGTATTGAAATCTCCCTTGGGGAAGAATGCAAACACCATTTCACGCATATAGGACATTGTGCCCAGCGAGGAAATGAAATAAGGCTGCACCTCCTCGCCCGCAAGTGCGTAGCGCGCATCATAGGGCGTGGCAAAAATGGCAGCATAGCCGCAGCCGTCCTGCACCTGACCGTACAGCGGCATATAGCCGTCACGCTCAAAAATATAACCGTTGATAATCTGAATGGGGTGTCCCGCAGGCACCAAGGTTCCCTGCATGCGCGGCAGCACGGTATAACCATGTCCCTCGGCTGCTTCAAATTTCATGCGGGGAGGAAACTCCAACGCGGCAACATTGCCCGGTGCGTCACCCGTAACAGTAGCCTGCACGCGCAGCTGATCGGTATTCTGATCAATGCCCACGAAGGTGTCCACCGTGAAGGGATATACGTTCCCCTTTTCATCGCGCAGACTCGTATACGTTGCCTGTACGCCCTCTATTCTGCCGCGCTTGCAGGCACGGCTTTGGCACTCACCCGCCAAAAACGGCAGCACGGTACCGTCGCCAAGGCGCAGCTTGCCGCCCTCTGCCCAGCTCCACACAACGCCGCTACCCTCTACGTGCACCTCCAGGGCAATCGCCTGGGGATCATACACCAATTTTATGTTTTTCGATTCGACCGGGTATTGCATACTTAACCTCCTATATTTGTAATAATTGTAACAGAAAACGGCAACCACGCCCCGAAATACTCGGATTGCAGCGCCGCCTCTGTCATAAATGGAGTGTTTTTCCGTGTCCCGGGACAAAGGACACCACAACATTTTCATTATAGCACAACAGTTTCGGTTTGTAAATAGGTTTTTGACAAATATTACAACTTTCTGCGCTTTTAACAAAACTTTCTTGTAAACTTTGTGCAATCCGCATATTGCAAAATCGCAAAAAGTGTGATACAATATAGACACAGGAAAGGAAGGTACAAGCCAATGAACAAATAAGTACCGACATCCCTGCAAAGGCATCGTGAGAAAAAGGTCCGGACGAACCAGAGGTCAAAGATACCGATAGATCTCGACCAACATGCATTAAGGTCGAAAAAGCTAAGTCCTTTGCAACGGAGTCACTTCACCCCTCGCCCTTTGGAGCAATCAAAAGCACAACGTAAACAAAGGTGTTCTCCTAAGAGAATTAGAAATTTTGTGGGTTTAGCGCATGTGAACGATCGCAAAAAAGAGGCAGATTAAGAAAGAGAGGATAAAGAAAGATGTTAGATACCAAGAACGACGAGAAGTGACCCTTAATCGTGGATTTACGCCCCGCGGTTAAGGGTCACTTCTCATTTTACGGGTATTTTTTCGGATATATCAAATACGTGCCGCCGTTATCGCATTTTGATAACGGTCTTTTTTTATCTGCTCTTGACAGCGCGCCTATATTGCGTTATAATTTATTATGAACAGGTTCACAAAAAAAGGAGGGCAAGCATGAAACAGAGAAAAAAGCTATGGATAGGCTTGATTTGCACGGCTTTAGCCATACTGCTGCCCCTTGGCGGCTGCGCGCTTTTCGTTTGTGACTACTACCCTGCCGATACTGCCGCAATCGCGGCAATGGCGCAGGGCGACGGCGTTTCCATCCGTACACTTGACGGCGGCAATATCGCATACGGCAGCGCAGACGCACAGCATGCCCTGATCTTTTACCCCGGCGGCAAGGTGGAGCACACCGCCTACGAGCCGCTTTTGCGTGCGCTTGCCGCGCGCGGCATGCTCTGCATTTTAGTCAAAATGCCTCTGCGGCTGGCGTTTTTTGACATGAACGCCGCGGACGGGCTCAAAGAGCAATTCCCCACCGTGGCACATTGGTATATAGGCGGTCACTCGCTGGGCGGCTGCATGGCGGCAGCCTACCTTGCCAAGCACGCAACCGAATTTGACGGGCTGATCCTGCTTGCCTCATACACCACGGCAGACCTTTCGGGTCACGATCTGCGCGCCCTTTCGCTGGTGGGCAGCGAGGACGGCGTGCTCAACCGCGAAAAATACGCAGAGTGCCGCTCCAATCTGCCTGCAGACACCGTCGAGAGGGAAATCGCAGGCGGGAACCACGCATATTTCGGTGCATACGGTGCGCAAAAGGGGGACGGTACCGCCACCTTGACCGCACAACAACAGATCACCTTCAGCGCAGACAGCATTGCTGCTTTTATGAAAGGAGAATAAAAATGCCCAAGATCATTGAAAACGTGCGCGAGCAGCTGCTCGCCGAGGCGCGCAGA